>JAGWIL010000096.1 GCA_028866335.1 Rhodospirillales bacterium | reverse complement strand
TACGAAGGCGATAGCGATCTCATCGAAGATGCTCTGTTTAATGACTATATCCGCAGTTTATATCTGCTTGATCCGTTTTATGCATTTGCTCAACAAATGCAGAGCGACCCGACAATTTCATTTGGCCTCTATAAATTGAATGAAGTTGCGCCGGAGCATTTTCGGGAGACCGATTATTATCGGCGCTATTTTGTTCATAATGTCGTTGTCGACGAAGTCCAGTATCTCATGAATATACCAGGCTTTGGCGTGCTTTCGTTATCTCTTGGGCGCCGCAGTTGCTTTACAGAAGCTGAAATTGGCATTCTTTGTTTGTATATACCGTGGTGTATTGCCCTGATGCGCCAAGGGATGCTGGCCGATGGAAACCGCATACTGGCATTGGCAGCCAAAACAGTTCCAGAAAATCGGCAGTTGCTACTTGAGAAGCGATTGCGTGAAACGGGGTCGCCGCATCTCACAAATCGGGAGGTGGAGGTTGCTTTGCTTTTACTGGCGGGTCATTCCACAAAGGGAATCGCTAATCAAATTGGAATCTCGCCAGAAACGGTCAAAGCGCATCGTCGGAATCTTTATGATAAGTTAGGTGTTTCAACACATGCGGGTCTTTTCGCGCTTTTTATGGCGGTCGACGGGTCGCAAGTTTGATGCTCAGGTCAGGCTCACTCCCCCTGAATTCGTTTTCGCGTTGCGGGTGTGCAATGTAGCCAATTCAGGGAAAGCAAACGCATATCTTTTTTACTGGGCCTTTAGCATGGCCTGCGCTGTCTCGGCCGCGGCATCGATTTGTGGCCAATGGCCGCCATCGACCACATGGAGTGTGGCATTGCGAGCCTGGCCGCGAATATGCTCGGCGACGCTGACATGCAGATAAGGGTCGAATTTACCCCAGATCAGCAGTAATGGCACATCGGAACGCCGGAACTCCACCATGCGCGCCTCATTTGCAGCAACCTCATCCGTGAGCTGGTAGGTCATCTGCGCGAAGGCAGGAGCGGCACTTGGCTGCTGCCGGAAATTATCGTCAATGACCTGGCCGAGAAATTCGGTGTAACGGCGGTTCTGCACCTCGGTAAGGCCGGTACGCATCCGTTCTCGTTGAAAATCCAGTAACCAGGCGAGCTGCTGCGGGCTGGTCAAGAAATGGCGGCTGAGGGGGGCCAACTCCTTGTTCGAGAACAAGGCGATCAGCTCAGGCACGCGCAGCCCAGGGGTGTTGCCGTAAAACGCATTCATCAGCGTGACGGCAGCAGTGCGCTCTGGATGTTTTAAGGCAAAATTAACGGCCGCCGGTCCGCCCGCATCATGGCCGACAGTAACGACCGGCTCCAGACCTAGGGTTTCGACCACAGCTTCTACATCGCCGAGCTGTTGTGCAAAGCTGTATGTTGCACCCTCTGGTTTATCGGACGCGCCGAAGCCCAGAAAATCGATGGTGACCACGCGCCGTCCTGCAGCCACAAGATGGGGAATCAAATCATCGTAAATATGCGCGTTGTCTGGAAATCCGTGCAGCAGCACGAAGGCCGGTGTCTTGCCCGCAAAGTCGCGGACATAAAGGCTGCCGCGGCCATGTGCGACGCGATGTTCAACGAAGGGCGGTAGAGTGGAGTCACGATTTTTCTGTGTCATGGTTGGTCTCCTGATTGATGTGCGAGGTGTTTCGACTAGGCGATGGCGTGGACCATGGTGGCCAACTGCGCCTGCATACCAACGGGATCAGCTTTGAATGCCTGGGCGGCACCTTGCGAGAGCGCGCCAGGATAAACCTCTTCTTCACCGGCTTCGAGCGCATCGAGCGTGCCGATGGCGACATCCACGGGGCTGAGCTTCGGCTCAGGAAGAGCGGCACCCATTGCGGTGTCTGTCTGGACCGGCAGCACGCCGAGCACCTGAACGCCACGGTTTTTCAGCTCGGCGCGCAACGTGCGCGTGATTGCAAGTGCGGCTGCTTTAGAGGCCGAATATGTGCCGGCGACGGGAAGTGTTACATGCGCCAGGATCGATAATATGTTGATGATGGCACCGCCGTTTTGGAAAGCAGGCGTGTGCCGAAATGCCTGCGCGAGGTTAATGATGCCAAAATAATTGACCTCCATTTCCTGCCGTGCGCCGGCCTCGCCGGAGGCAGACAGCACGCCGGTAAACGCCGCGGCACCAGCATTGTTGATAAGGAGAGTAATATCCGCCGCCGCTTTGGCTGTCGCCTCAATCTGTTCGGGCTTGGTCACATCAAGCACCAGCGGCACGAGCTTGTCGGAGAGTGCCAGCAGCGATGTCACGCTTTTGGGATCGCGAACACCCAGATAAATCTTGGCGGCGCCACGACGCAATAATTCCGTAACGAATTCTTTGCCTATGCCGCCATTGGCGCCGGTGATCAGGACGGTTGAATTTTCGACTTTCATAGTGACCTCACGTTGTTGAAACGAAGCATGTTGAGGCAGTGCCACAATTTGGCGAAGTAATCATTATCCCGCCAACGATTGTATTGATGATCATTATAATGATTAATGTCAAGCACTGTTTGCTCTCTTTTCGCGCTGTTGAAAGACGTGGTTTGTGCTTAACAGCATGTTTTACCTATGATTTTTAACAAATACGTTTTATATTGACGCTTCATTTTTTTAATTTATAGTGATCTTAATAATCATTGATGGGCTTTTTGAGGCTTCGCGCCCCGGCAGGCCACCTTGGAAAGGATAGCTACAGACAGTGAAAGTTTCGAAAATCCAGGCGTCCGACAACCGCGATGCCATCGTAAAGGCTGCAGCCGCGCATTTACGCGAGCATGGGTTCGATCAGATGAGCATCACTGCTGTCGCACAAGCGGCAGGGCTTACGCATGGTGCGCTTTACAGCCATTTCAAATCCAAGGACGCGCTGAAGGCCGCCGCGACAGAACGCGCTTTTGAAGACTGTATCCACTCATTCAGTGACCTCACGACGACGCAATTTCTCGATCGCTATCTCTCAACCTCACATCGGGAGCATCCTGAGCAAGGCTGCCCCGGAGCTGCGCTGGTTTCGGAAGTACCGTGGCAACCGACACATTCAAAAGAGGCGTTTCGAGAAGGTATCGAAAAATTCATCGCCCTGACTGGAAAAGGGCTTGCTGCAACAGAGGTTGAGCATAATGCGGACAAGGCCGTTTTTGTGTTTGCCGCCATGATGGGAGGGCTTGCTTTATCGCGGGCACTTCGCGATGTCGATCAGCCAGGTTCAGACGATATTCTCCGCGCTGTCTCGGGCGAATTGAAGAATTTCATCGCGCCCACCAAGCGAGCACGCAATACGTAACCCAGGCCAATCGCCAAAGACTTTTCGAGCCGCGGGATTTCTGACGCCCAGCCGCTTCGCCACGTCGGCAACCACGCGACCACGCTTGATGATTTGCACCACCGCGTCACGCTTAAACTCTTCACTGAAGGGGCTCGTACCCGTTAACGCCTCCTGGCCCCAAAATTGGGAAAGAAGGTGTCTACAAATCTAGGGGCTATTCAAACAGACGATTTATTTCACACCTGGGAAAATGCAGAGGATTTCAAAGGCGAGATTGGCCGCAACCAGGGCGGTGGTGCCTTGCGGGTCATAGGGTGGAGAAACCTCGACCACGTCACCGCCGACAATCTCCAGTCCATCCAGCCCGCGGATAATCTCCAGTCCTTGCGGGACGGTCAGGCCGCCGATCTCTGGCGTGCCTGTGCCGGGGGTGAAGGCCGGGTCCAGGCTGTCGATATCAAATGATACGTAAACCGGCCCGGCGCCGAGCTTGGTTTTAATCTCCAGCATCAGCGGTGCCAGGGATTTGTGCCAGCATTCATGCGCTTCGACCACAGTGAAACCCTGGTTGCGACCCCAGTCAAATTCGTCGGCCGCATAGCCGGTGCCACGCAGGCCGATCTGCACGGTGCGCTTGGGGTCGATAAGCCCTTCTTCCACCGCTCGGCGGAACGGAGTGCCATGAGCGATTTTTTCGCCGAACATCGTGTCGTTGATATCAGCATGGGCATCAACATGCACCAGCCCGACCGGGCCATGCTTTTTGGCCATGGCGCGCAGAATGGGTAGGGCGATGGTATGGTCCCCGCCCAGCGTGACCGGCTTGCAATTGGCGGCGAGAATATCATCGTACGCGCGTTCAATGCGGGCGATGGAATCGTGCAGATTATACGGGTTTACGGCAATGTCCCCAATATCGGCGATCCGCAGGCTATCGAACGGCCCCTTGCGGGTGGCGACATTATAGGGCCGCAGCATCACGGATTCCGTGCGGATCTGGCGTGGGCCAAAACGCGTGCCGGTGCGGTTGGAGGTGCCGAGGTCGAACGGCACGCCGACGAAGCAGGCATCCAGCCCTTCGGCCGAGGGGTAAACCGGCAGGCGCATCATCGAGGCGATGCCACCGCTGCGCGGCATCTCGTTACCGCTTAAAGGCTGAGGAAAAGGGGGCGGGGGGAAAGGGGGCTTGTCCATCGTATTATCTCCTTGCGGGCCGCGGCGGCAGTTTATGTAACCTGCCAGGCTGTTTCGATAAATAACGGGGGCACCCCATTTAGTTTGATTTCCTTCAATCAAATGATAGTTTCAGCTCAATGATGGAAGAAGCAGGAGAGCTCCAGAATGGCGCGGCTCGATAGTGTGGATCTGCGGTTGCTGCGCGTGTTCGTGACCGTGGTGGAGGCGCGGGGTTTCAGCGCAGCGCAGACAATGCTGAATGTGAACACCTCCACTATCTCCAACCAGATTACGGCGCTGGAAACGCGGCTGGGGGTGAAGCTGTGCCAGCGCGGGCGCGCGGGTTTCAAGTTAACAGAAGATGGTGCCACCATCTTTTCTGAAACGCAGAAGCTGTTTTCCGCCATTGATGGGTTCGACATGCGCGCCAGCGCGCTACGGGCCAATGTACGCGGCAGGCTGAATATCGGGCTGCTGGACAATACGATCAGCGATAAACAGGCGAGGGTGGAAGGGCTGCTGCATAAATTCACCCAGATGATGGGCGATGTGCAGATCAATTTGGAAGTGAAATCACCCAATGAATTGCTGCGCGATGTGCTGGATGGAAAACTACATGTGGCAATTGGCAGTTTTCCAAAAGTTCTGCTCGGGCTGAGTTATGCCAAACTCTATGAGGAGCGACATTATTTCTACTGCGCCGCATCTCATCCTTTGTTTGAATTGAAGGAAAATGAAATCACGCAGGTGGTAATTGCGAAATACCGTTTGGTTTCACGCGGTTATTGGGGCTCGCGTGACGCGAAACATATACGTTCAGAACGCGCCAGTGCTACGGTGAACAACATGGAAGCTGCCGCGCGGCTGATTCTTTCCGGCGATTATCTCGGCTATCTACCTGAGCATTACGCGAAGGGCTGGGAGCAGGCGAAGACAATCAAAAAATTGCTGCCCGAGGAACTGAGCTATCTGGCACCCTTCGAGATTGCTTATGATCCGGCGAAGCTGGCATTGCCGCCAGTGAAGCTGTTCACCTCACTCGCGGCATCCGTGCTGGCGCGGGAGGCATAACCCCCCCCAACGTGGTTTAGAGATTAGTGCCCAGCGCCTCATTGCTGGCGGCAATGGCGGAATGCTCGGCGGAAAGGTCCAGGTTGCGGGTGATGAGATAATAGACCACACCCGCGACCAGCAGCCCTGGCGCCCAGGAAATATCGACATCCCCCAGCGCGTGGGCAACAGGCCCCTCATAGAGCCCGGCCAGGTTGAAGAACGGCACGCTGGCTGCAAAGCCGACGGCATAGGCGATGAGCCCGCGCCCGCCCCAGGCACCATAAATGCCGTTGGGGGTGAAGAAATCCTTGATGGCGTAATGGCCTTTGCGGACGAAGAAATAATCCATCAGGTTCACCGCCGTCCATGGCACCAGCAGATACAGCATGATGGAAAGCGCATCATAAAGCGCGTTGACAGCATTGGCGTTGAGCGAGAGAGACACCGCCAGCCACAGAATCGCCAGCACTACCACGCCCGCGATGCGCACGCCGCGCGAGAAGGGGATGTTGGCGAAACAATCCAGCCCCGTTACCAGAGTGAGCATACCGGAATAGGCATTCAGCCCCATGGTGGCGGTGAGGGCCGCAACCGAGACCAGCACGGTGAGCGTGCCCAGATGGGGGATTATTGAATTGCCGGCAGAGCTGACCGCAACCATGCCATCCGACGCGCCGAGATAGGCGGCAAGCCAGGCACCCAGAATGATCAGCCAGATCGCGGCGCCAGACGCGCCGAGATAAACATTCCAGACCAGGGCCGCACGCTTCTGCCCGGCTGGCAGATAGCGCGTATAGTCTGACACATATGGCGCGTAGGTGATGTTATATGACGCACAGGCGGCGAACTGGGCCGCGAAGGCGATCCAGCC
>JAGWIL010000512.1 GCA_028866335.1 Rhodospirillales bacterium | reverse complement strand
CCGTAAAAAGGGTTGGATATGACCTCATTTTACACGCCCGACGAAACAACCGCCGCCGAAGCCATCGAAAGCATTGGTGCAGAGCTCTCGCTATTCGATGATTGGATGGACCGCTACGAGTTCATCATTGAACTCGGCCGCAAGCTGCCACCTTATCCGGCAACATGGCAGGACGAAGAACACCGCGTGCAGGGCTGCCAGTCTCAGGTCTGGCTGGCATCGGAAGAAGATGGCGGAAAATTATGGTTTACCGGCGCATCGGATGCGGCAATCGTCTCCGGGTTGGTGGCGCTTGTTCTGCGGGTATTCTCTGGCCGCGAGAAAACCGAGATACTCGCCACCCCGGCGAAGTTCCTTCACGATCTCGGGTTGATCGGGGCCCTTTCCACCAACCGGGGCAATGGGGTGGCGGCCATGGTTGAGCGTATCCACGCCATCGCCAAAGCCGCCTGAAACATCCAGCCCTGGCATGGAACCAGGGCCGATTAGCCTGTTACCGCCAATGGCCGGGCACCCAACGCCAAGCGCCGCCGATGACCGCCCAATGCCCATCCACCCAGCGGTGCCAGCCCGCCGCGCGGCGAACATAATGTCCCCTCACCCAATGATACCGGTAGCCATTCCAAGCCCAATGCCCAGGTACCCAAATGAAGCCTGGCCCCGGCATTGGCGGCGGTGGTGGCCCCATTCGGAGCGGCGGCGGCGCCATGTAACCCGGCGGATAAGGCGGCACGGGTTGCGCTGCTGCAGGAAGGCTCATGCTGGCAAATGCTGGCACGGCCAGAATTACCCCCATCAAAAGCCGGGAAACTGAATGACGTATCGTCACCTGAACCTCCAAAACGCTATGAGGCAGAGATTAAGCCGGGAAAAATGGCGAGCCCAAGGCATATTTAGTAAAGAAATTTAACGATTTTGTTGTCTGCTTGCCGTGAGTTCAACCTGCGCGGCCAGCCTCGCCAGATCCTGCGCACCAGGCCCGGAAGGCAGCATTGGGTGCGGCGAAAGCGCACCACCTTCCAAAACCGTGGTAATCCAGCTTGGCCAGGCCTGCCAGATTGCTCTCTCCTCCGAGGCAACATCCGGCCGTTCCACCGTAAGCAGAGAAAGGCGCCCGGCCATGCGCCGCAACACCGCATCCACCGCCGCCGCGCGCACCAGCAAATGTTCATGGCCTTTATGGGGCTCAGCCAGGGCGCGGGCCAATGCCGCCTCCAGATTATTGCTGGCCAAACCCGCTGC
>JAGWIL010000095.1 GCA_028866335.1 Rhodospirillales bacterium | reverse complement strand
TGGGCGGCTTTGGGGATGGATAACCCCGCGAATGAGGCCGGAAATTTTCTGGATGAACAGTTGCGCGCGCCGATGGGATATTTCGGCGGGTTTTATGGTTATGACCAGAGCCAGCAGAAACTCACCTGGGAGAGTACCGAGCAGAATCTCGACCTCGCCGTGGCATTCAGGAAACTGGGGCGTGGAGAAGATGCAGCCCATGCCAGGGCTTTTGTGAAAGCAGCTTACGACGCGAAAGCCGGATTGTTTAAAACCGGGCTGGAAGCGGATGGCAAGCCAGGCGCAATGGTGGCGGCGGACGCAGGCATATGGCCGTATCTGGCCGGGCTGGGCAACGCCGCCAGCGCAGGGCGGGCGATTGCGGTGTTGCGGCATGGCGCGGGGATTGGATTTTCCAGCGCCAGCCAAGGCATCTGGCTGGAGGGCACGGGCTTTGCGGCACTGGCGCTGAAGCGCATGAACTCCCCCCTGGCGGCAACGTTTTTGTACACGGTATCAGCGAATTTGTCGCCGCAGGGTTATGTGTATGCCACCGTGCAGCCGGTGCTGAGCACGGGGTTGAAAGTCGGCCCCTCCTTGCAGAAGGGCGTGCCGGAGCAGGCGTTCAATTATTACCGGCGGCCTTCGCTCAGCGCCACAAGCTGGGCGGGCTTGGCAGCACTTGGGGTTAATCCGCTGAGGTAAGCTTTTTAATTTGCGCGCGGCCGCCCCACCACCCCCGCGCGCCTATTTCCCGATGCAAAAACCTGAGAACACAGCGTCCAGTATCTCTTCCACCCCGATGCTGCCGGTAAGCCGGGCGAGAGATTGCGCGGCGGCACGGAGTTCTTCACCACGCAATTCCGGTTCGGCAAGAGTAAGCGCCATGTCTAGCGCCTGGATCGTATCTCTCACGCACGCCACCTGGCGCGGGCGTGACAAGGCGGCGGCACCTTGGCAATCTGTCAACGCGGCGGCGGCCTCAGCGAGGCGGGCACGGAGCTGCCCCATATTGCGCCCAGTTTTGGCGGAGATCGAAAATTCCGTTGTATTCTCTGCGATGTCTGATTTCGTGCGGACACGCAAAATGGGCGCACCAAGAGGCGGCGATGCGAAAGCTTCACCTAGTGCAGCCACAAGAATCACAAAATCAGCTTTCTCCGCCTTGGCTTTTGCGCGGCGAACACCTTCTGCTTCAATGATGTCCCCGGTTTCGCGCAGGCCCGCCGTATCGGTTAAATGCACGGGAACACCGCCGAGATCAACGCGGATTCCCACAGCATCGCGCGTGGTGCCAGGAATTTCCGAGACGATGGCGATTTCCTCGCCCGCCAGCGCGTTTAAAAGCGTGGATTTGCCGGCATTCGGGAGCCCGAGAATAACAAATTCCAACCCCTCGCGCAGCCGTTCCGCCGCAGGGGCGGCGTGCAGGGCCGCCTGCATCTCATCACGCAAAGCACTGATTTCAGCTTGGAGTTCTGCTTCCACTTCCGGCGGCAAATCTTCATCAGGAAAATCTATCAACGCTTCCTGCCGGGCCATGAGGTGGCGCAGACGCTCGCGCCAGGCAGCGCAGGCTTCGGGCAGATGGCCTTCCAAAGCCTGGCGGCGCTGGGCCTCGGTTTCGGCGGCGATAAGATCCGCCATTGCCTCAGCCTGCAACAAATCCATCCGCCCAGCCTCAAAAGCGCGGCGGGAAAACTCGCCTGGTTCGGCCGGGCGCGCGCCAAGAGCAACGAGAGCATTGCTTACCGCCGCCAGAACGGCGCGGCCACCATGGATAGAAATTTCCGCCACATCCTCGCCGGTGAAACTATGAGGGGCGGGGAAAATAACAACCAACGCTTCGTCCAGCACGCGCCCTTCAAACCGCAACCGGCGCAGGCTGGTATGGCGCGGTGGCGGCAAAACCCCTGCCATAACCTCGATGATTTTAAAGCTTTCCGGCCCGGAGAGCCGCAAAGTGGTGACAGCCCCACCTTTGCCGGTGATGGGAGCAAAGATGATGCTCATAGGTGGGAGGCCAATGCGTTGGAGATGAAGATGACTGCCAACAGAGTGATGAACACACCGAAGCTGAGAACAAGCAGGCTGCACCAGAGTGACGCAACTGCCAAAACAACGAGCAATGCGAGGCCATAAAGATGTGAAAGTGGAAAGCGCGGATGCAGCATACGCCTAAAAATTCCGTTGCCGAGCAGAAACGCGGTGGGGCCGCCGAGCAGCAAAAGGTTCTGGCCAGAGGGGGCGTGCTGAAGCGGGGATTCCAGCAAAAATGCATCCCCCGCCGCGATGGCAATGATGGCGGCGATGAGCAGGCCGTGGACATAAGTGTAGGCTGCCCTTGCGATTTTTCCTACATCCTGGGCATGAGCAAAGGCGTGGGCGGTGCGCTCCGCCGCATCGTTGAAGTAAATCCACCACAGGGCGGCAGCGGAAATTAACGCGCAGGTTACCGCGGCGGCGGTTGGAACATGCCAATGGAGGGAGGAAAAATTTGCACCGATGACAGTGATGGATTCGCCCAGCGCGATCAGCACAAACCCCGCGCAGCGTTCGGCCATGTGCCGCGCATCCACCTGCCAGTCTTGCGTGGCGGAGCGGCCAAGACGGGGGACGTAAAAACCGTTGACTGGCCCGGCAAAATCTACAACCAAGGCAACCACCCATAGGATGATACGTAGAGGTTCCGGCGACAAACCGCCCAGCAGCCACAGCAACGCGCCGGTGCCGAGCCAGACGGAAATACGTTGAAAATTTCTATAGTTTATTGAATCATGCCGCTTCAACGCCCAGAGCATAAAAGCCGAACGCCCGAGATTCATCGCGGAAAGCCCGATGGCGAAAGCCAGGCCGCGTGTGGTGAAGGCTTCCGGCACGGCGGCGGCAAGCAGCAACGCGCAGAACATCAAGCCCAGCAGCAGAAGTTTCACTGGCCTGCGCTCTGGGTCTATCCAGTTCGTGGCCCAGCTTGTGTAAACCCAACCCCACCACATGGCGGCGAAAAGCATCAACGCCTGGAACGCCCCCGGCGCGTTCATATGCGCGCGGAGAAATTCTGATATCTGCGTGACGGCGAAAACGAAGATCAGGTCGAAGAAAAGTTCGATCTGCGTTACCTGTGCGCGTTCATCACGCCGCCGCAACAGGCTGGCAGCCGCGCCGCGCATCAGGTTAAATAACGCGCCGTGAGATGCGCTTCAAAATGAGCCGGATTCAGAGTTTCACCCGTGGCAGTCTGAAGAATTTCGTTGAACCCGGCAGAAGAGCCGCGTTGGTGCACATTTTCGGCCAGCCAGGCGGTGAGCGGTGTCAAATTCCCGCGCGCCAGCGCTGAATCCATCTCCGGCAGGTCTTCGCGGGCAGCTTCCATAAGCTGTGCAGCCGCCATCGCCCCCAGCGTGTAGGAGGGGAAATAGCCAATCGCCCCATCGAACCAATGGATATCCTGCAAGCAACCGCGCGCATCATCCGGCGGGGTAATGCCCAGCAGCGCGTTCAACCCTTCATTCCAGGCCGCGGGCAGATCCGCCACCGCAAGCTCGCCCGAAAGCAGCGCCTGTTCCAGCCTGAAGCGCAGCAGCACATGGGCGGGGTAGGTCATCTCATCCGCTTCCACACGGATAAAGCTGCGTTCCACCCGCCGCAACCGGTGCTTCAGCCCCGCCAGTGTCACTTCCTTGCCAAAGGCTTCCGTGGCCAGCGGGGCAAGATAAGAGAGATACGCATCCGAGCGCACCGCCTGCATTTCAACAATCAAAGACTGGCTCTCGTGCATCGCCATGCCGGCCGCCGCCCCCACCGGCTGGCGCGCCCAGGCTGCAGGCAGATTCTGTTCATAAAGCGCGTGCCCGGTTTCATGCAGCACGCCCATGAGTGCTGCGGCGAAATCCGCCTCATCGTAACGGGTGGTGATGCGGATATCAGTTGGCGTGCCGCCGCAAAACGGGTGGGCGGAAATATCCAGCCGCGCCGCGTTGAAATTAAGCCCCGCCCCCGCCGCCAGCTTGCGCGCCAAATCGGCCTGCACCGCCTCGGGGTATGGGCCTAGCGGCAGAGCCGCCTGCGGGCGCTTTGCCTGCAATGCCTCTGCCTGGGGCAGCGCCTCTCGCAAAAACGCCTCGTAGCGGGCAAAAATCGCCCCGGCTTGTTCAGCGTTTATGCCCCGCTGATATTGGCTCATCAGCGCGTCATAAGGCGAAAGCCCAAGCGCCTGCCCTAGAATCTTCGCCCCCTCGCGGGTCAGCTTCACCACTTCGGCCAGCGCCTCCCGCACGGCGGCAAAGTCGTTGGCTTTGCGCGCTGCCCGCCAGATAGTCTCGCAGGTCCGCCCGGCGCGCACCTGTGCTTCCACAAGGTCTCGCGGCAAAGCGGTGGCGCGCAAATGCGCTTCCTGCATCAGCTTAAGATTTTGCTTGTCCCACCCTTCAGGGGCTTCGGCTTTGGCGAGGTTTTCGCCAATTTCCTGCGCGCAGAGAAATTCATGGGAAAGGCCGGCCAGCACGGCCATCTGCTCGCCGCGCGCCTCGGCACCGCCATCTGGCATCACCGCCGCGGCATCCCAGCTTAGCATCGCGCTGGCTTCGTCCAGGCAGGCGATGCGGTGAAACGATGCCTTCAATGCCTCATATGCGCTCATGGTTTCAGCAGCCTTTTGCGGGCGATAAAGATGAATTCAAACACCAGGATTCCGGCAAAGCCGAACCAGGTGAGCGCGTATCCATAATGGTTGTTCGGCGGGGTGGGCAAATTCTGCGCGGGTTGCGGCAGGGGGCTGCCGGGTGGCGGTTTTGGCCCCATGGCGATGAGCATATAGGGTGCTACATTCTCAAGCCCCATGCCCTTGGCCATCACTGTGGGGTCCAGCGTGTAATAATGTTCCTTGGCGGGGTTGTCGGGTGCAGAGAAAAAATTACGGTCAATTGCCGCGTGGATATACCCAGAGGGTTGTGCGGGCGGGTTAGCCAGGGGGGTGGGCACTGATTGCTGCACCCAGCCAAGGTCTACCAGCAAAACCTGCCCATCCGCCTGGCGCAGCGGCATAATCAGCTCGCCGCCGGAAACCGGGCCATCGGGTGTGTCGTGCACTATCTGCCCGTAAAGTGCCGCCTTGCCCGGCACCCAGGCCCCGCTGACAAACACTTTCTCAAACGGGGTGGGCGTCTGTGGCATCGGCACCGGCGGCGCCACCTGTGCCGCGCGGATCTGCGCGATGATGCCTTCTTTCCATTTCAGCCTGTGCAACTGCCAAACGCCAAGAGCGATGAACAGGCAGAAAGCCGCAAGCGCCGTCAGCCCAGGGGCGATCAGGCGGCGCAAATGATTGCTTTTATTTTGCGTGCCCTCATCCAGCCGTAATCGCGCTGCGGCCGAGATAATAGATGCACACGAACAGGAACAGCCACACCACGTCCACGAAGTGCCAATACCAGGCCGCGGCCTCAAACCCGAAATGCCGCTCCTTGGTAAACTGCCCGGCCCGCGCCCGGAAGAAACACACGATCAGGAACAATGTGCCGATAATAACATGCAGGCCGTGAAACCCGGTGGCGATGAAGAAGGAGGACGAGAAAATGCCGCCATGGTAGAACGGAAAGGGTGAATGCGTATATTCCCAGGCCTGGCCACAAAGAAACATCAAGCCCAGCACGATGGTCACACCCAACCCGCGCACGAGATTCTTCTGGTCATCTTCCAGCAGCGCGTGGTGCGCCCAGGTGATGGTGGTGCCGGAGAGCAGCAACACCATGGTGTTGAACAACGGAATCGCAAACGGGTCGATGGTGGTGATGCCTTGCGGCGGCCAAACCGGCGCGAAGGCCGTACCCATTTTGTCCGGGTAGAAGAAATAGTTGAAATAATTCCAGAAGAAGGAGACGAAAAACATCACCTCCGAGGAGATGAACAGCGCCATGCCATAGCGCAGGCCAACCTGGGTGATGATTTTATGCAAGCCCGGCGTGCGAGCTTCATGAATCACATCCCGCCACCACAGATACATCACGCTGAAATCCGCCAGCAAGCCAATGCCGAGGACGATGAATTCCCGGAAATGCGCGGCCAGGATGATGCCAGTAAAGGTCACCATTGCGGCGGCGGCCCCGCAAAGCGGCCAGATGCTGGGGTCAACAAGATGATAAGGGTGGGGCACCATGCCCTTCACCTGGTCCGTCGCGGTATGGATTGTGCCGCTCATCTTATTTCCCCTGCTCTTATGCGTTTCTTTAAACGGTTTTCACCACATCTGGCCGTATTCGTGCAGCTTTACCATCGCAATCGCGTAAATAATTAAGGAGAAGCCGCCCAGCGCCGCCAGCAACAGGAAGTTGCGCGCCCGGCGGCGGCGCAAAAATTCTGCCTTCTGCTCATCGCTCCAGTGAGATTCGACAATCTCGACACGCGGCATCCGGTCATTCGTGTAATCCTCGTCCCTTTGCGCGGCTGCCATCAT
>JAGWIL010000094.1 GCA_028866335.1 Rhodospirillales bacterium | reverse complement strand
CGCATTGGTGGGTCTTGGTGCCGTCCATCACGAACGGCAGCGGCACCCCGCAGCAATCGCATAAAGGTGCGCTCACAAAATTCGCGGTGCTGAAGCATTTCAGGCAAAGCTGCCCATCCATCTGTACTGCCTCGTCACACGCGAGACAGGACGGTGGCAAAACGCTATCCAGAACCCAGCGCAACAGGGGCTTCATGTGCAGACAATCTTCGATTTTGACGCAATGGTGAAACACCGGAACAGGGCAGCGCGCCGGCTTGCGCCTGTGCTTCCCGTTCTGGAAGACCTCGCCGAACGCCTGCTGGACCGGATGGATGACACCACAACCCGATTTTCCCGCGCGTTGGATTTCGGCGGGCGCGGGGCTGTGGCTCCGGCGCTCGTCGCCCGCGGCATGGTGGTGGACAGCGCCGATTTCTCGCCCGCCATGGCGGCTGTAGCCGGTGGCAGGCCCGTCACACTGCCCGGCCCGGCGGATTTCGGCCTGCCGGCCGAAACATACGACGTCATCCTGGCACCGTTTTCACTGCATTTTCTGGACGATTTGCCCGGCGCGCTCATCCAGCTTCGCCGCGCGCTAAAGCCGGGCGGCCTGCTGTTGGCCAGCCTGCCTGTGCTGGGCACACTGCACGAGCTGCGGCTTGCTTTGCTGGAAACTGAAGAACAGCTCACAGGCCGGGTAAGCCCGCGGGTGTCGCCCTTCCCGGATTTACGGGATTGCGCCGGGCTGCTGCAACGCGCCGGGTTCGCGCACCCGGTGGCAGATCTTGAGGAGCTGAATTTCCTATACGCCAACCCGCTGGCCTTGCTGCACGAGCTGCGGCACGCAGGCGAAACCAACGCCCTGGCCGGGCGCAGCCGCAACATTCCGCCGCGCGCGCTGTTTCCGGCAACACTGGCCGCGTTGCCGGAAATTGAAGGCCGTATGGCGGTGAAATTATACATGGCGGTGCTCACCGGCTGGGCCTCATAACAACCCCGCCTTGCGGAAACTCAGCCACCGGCCATTGCCGACAATCACATGATCATGCAGCACCACGGCAAGCGCACTGGCGGCTTTTTTAATTTCCTGGGTCATCGCAATATCTTCGTCCGAGGGCGATGGATCACCACTGGGGTGGTTATGCACCAGAATAATGGCGGTGGAGTTCAGCTCCAGCGCGCGTTTCACCACCTCGCGCGGGTAAACCGGCGTGTGGTTTACCGTGCCAGTGCCTTGCGGCACGTCCGCCAGCAGGCGATTGCGATTGTCCAGGAACAAAACCCTGAACTGTTCCACCTTCTCCCGCGCCAATACAGCCTGAAGATACTCCATCAGCCTGTCCCAATTGCTGAGCACAGGGCGGTAGAGCACCTCGGCCTTCGCCAGCCGTTGGGAAGCGGCCTGCACAAGCTTGAGTGCTGAAACCCCCGCCTCGCCCAGCCCCTCCACTCCCAGCAGTTCTGGCACCGGGGCGGAAATGGCATTGGCATAGGAGCCAAATTTGGCCAGCAACGTGCGGGCTATGGGTTTTGTGTCCCGGCGCGGCAGGGCCAGAAACAGCGTCATCTCGATTAGTTCATGATCCGCCAGCGCCTCCGGGCCGCCTGCCAAAAACCGCGCGCGCAGCCGGGCCCTGTGCCCATCCGTGCCAACTGCCAATGGCGCCGGGCGGATTTCCGGAGACAGAGTCTCGATCATCGAAAAATCGGCAAATCCGTTCTGCACTTGCGGCTTCCTCATGAAACCGCAAGTTGGCACAACTTTAAATAATTACAAAACCTTATTTATAACTTCATGGTTGATTAAAAGTTAGGCTTCGGTTTGTGCCGCATCGCCCCTGTGGGGGGCCGCCAGCAGCATATAAACCCCTGGAACAACGAACAGCGTGAACAAAGTGCCGATGGAAAGCCCGCCCGCAATAACCATGCCCATGGCATAGCGCGAGGCCGCCCCCGCCCCATTGGCGATAATCAGCGGCAACACGCCGACCACCATGGCCGCTGTCGTCATCAATATCGGCCGCAACCGGATATTGGCCGCATACTCAATGGCCTGCCGTTTATCCATGCCACGCAGCCGCGCTTCGTTTGCAACCTCTGTCATCAAAATTCCGTGTTTGGAAACCAGCCCCATCAGCGTCACCAGCCCCACTTCGGTATAGATGTTCAGGCTGAGGCCGCCGATGCCGATATAAATGAAGGTCAACGCGCCCGCGATCGACATAGGCACCGAAACGAGAATGATAAGCGGGTCGCGGAACGAATTGAACAAGGCCGCCAAAGCCAGAAAAATGATAATGAGCGCGAAGATAAAGGTAAAAATAAAGGCACTGCTGGTTTGTACATACTGGCGCATCAACCCGCCGTAGTCGATCGTATCTTCAGGCGGCAGAATTTGTTTCGACAGAGTTTGCAGCGTGTTCAACGCATCTGCTTCTGCTACCCCAGGCGCCACCACGCCGCCCAAGGTTGCAGAATTCTGCTGCTGGAAATGATTGATCGTCTCCGGGATCACATTATTCTGGATGGTCGCGATGGCGGAAAGCGGCACGTTAATGCCATTTGAGGAGAGAATATAATAATTGTTCAAATCCGAAACATTAAGCCGTGCGCTGCGCTGTGTCTGCGGAATAACCTTGTAGGAGCGCCCATCGAAATCGAAATAATTCACATAGCCGCCGCCCAGCGCCTGGCCTAATACCGCGCCAATCTGGCTCATGCTCAGGCCCAATGCGGCAGCCTTATCACGGTCGATCACCACGGTTGATTGCGGCTGGTCGATCTTCAAATCGCTTTGCAGGAAGATAAACTTGCCGCTGGCAAGTGCGGCCTGCAACAGCTTCTGCGAATCCGAATAGAGGGTCGGGAAATCATTGGTCGTTTTGATAACGAACTGCACCGGCAGGCCGGATGAACCCGGCAAAGGCGGCAGTGGAAAGGCCGCTACCTGTTGGCCGGCATCCACCTTATTCGCCGTTTGCTGCATCAATGTTTGCAACACCGCCGCCGGGCGGCGTTCACCCCAGGGTTTCAGCACCGCGCCCAGAATTTCCGTGCCTGGCACATCAATCTGGAATGTATGCTGTACATCAGGGTATTTCAGCATCTGGCCGTTGAGGTAGGTGTCCCACATCGCCTTCTGCGCCATCGTCGCATCAGGGGCTGAGGTGCTGGCGAACAACACCACACCCTGGTCCTCTGGCGGTGCCAGCTCATTCTTGGAGCCTGCCGCCAGGAAGTAGATGCTGCAAAGAATAATCACCGCAAACGTCAACGTCACCGGAAGCGTATCGAGGCTGGCGTGCAGCAGCCTTGTATAAACACGGTGCAGCCGGTCAAACGCCGCATCGATGAAATTGATCAGCTTGCCTTCCCAGTTCGGCTTTTCCCTGTCCACATGTTTTAAAAACCGAGAAGAGAGCATGGGCGTAAGCGTAAGCGCCACAATGGCCGAGATAGTGACAGAACCCGCCAGCGTCAGCGCAAATTCCGTGAACAGCGCGCCGGTAAGGCCGGACTGAAACGCGATCGGCACATAAACCGCGATGAGCACCACCGTCATCGCCACAATCGGCCCAGCCAGCTCCGCCGCCGCCGCCCGCGCTGCCACCAGCGGGCTTTCGCCCAAATCGAGATGGCGGTTCACATTCTCTACAACGATGATCGCGTCATCCACCACCAACCCAATGGCCAGCACCAGCGCCAACAACGTGAGCAAATTGATAGAGAACCCAAACACCGCCATCATCGCAAAAGCGCCGATAAGCGAAAGCGGAATCGCCACCACGGGGATAAGCACCGAGCGTGGCGAGCCCAGAAACGCGAACACCACCAGGGTCACGATCAGCAGCGCCTCGACCAGTGATGCCACCACTTCCTGGATTGAGGCATTCACGAATACGGTCGAGTCGTAAACGATCTGACCTGTCAGGCCGGTGGGCAGATTGGCCTGAATATCTGGCATAACTTTACGAACGCTGGAAATGACGTTCAGCAGATTGGCTTCCGGCGCCACCTTGATGCCGACATACACGCCCTGCTTATTGTCGAAGGTCACGTGTTGCTCATACGTGTCCGCGCCTAGCGTTACGGAGGCAACATCCTGCAACCGGATGATCGCGCCGTTTTGCTGCTTAATAATAAGCTGGCCAAATTCCGCCGGCGTATGCAGCCCGGTCGAGGCATCCAGCGTCACTTGCGTCATCGTGCCTTTGGTGTTGCCCAGGGCAGAGATGAAGTCATTCGCCGCCAGCGCATTCCACACATCGGTTGCGGTCAGCCCAAAGGCAGCCAGCTTTTGCGGGTTAAGCCAGATTCGCATGGCATAATTCTGCCCGCCGAGAATCTCCGCCGTCTGTACGCCGTTCACCGCCTGCAATTGCGGCTGCACCACGCGCGTTATGTAATCGGTAATCTGGTTTGCCGTCAGCTCGGAGCTGCGGAAACCAATATACATGGCATCCACTTCCTGGCCGATGGCCAAGGT
This sequence comes from Rhodospirillales bacterium, assembly GCA_028866335.1. The sequence continues at coordinate 1,964 of JAGWIL010000094.1, read as the reverse complement.
GATCACCGGCTGCTCAGCGCCGGTGGGAAGTTGGTTCAGCACGGAATTCACCCGTGCCTGCACCTCGGTGAGGGCCGCATCCGGGTTATGGTTCAGCACCAGATTAACGGTGATGGTGGAAACGCTCGTCTGGCTGGACGAGGTCATGTAGTCGATGCCATTGACCTGCGCCACGGCGTTTTCCAGCGGCGTGGTTAAAAACCCGGCGATGGTATCTGGCGAGGCACCGGGATAGGTGGTGGTGATGGTGATCGTCGCGTTCTCGGTTTGCGGAAATTGCTGCACCGGCAACGTGCCCACCGCGCGCAGGCCCATAACCAGAATGAGCACCGACACGGCGATGGAAAGCACCGGCCGCGCAATAAAAAGATCCGTGAATCGTTTCATTGCCGGATCACTCGTTCGGCGGATTCGGGTTGGGATTATTGCTGGGCTGGATGGTGTTGTTCACCGTTATCAGCGAGCCGTTATGCAGCTTCACCTGCCCTGCGGTTACCACCTCGTCCCCTGCATTCACACCAGAGAGCACCTGCACCTGGTCACCCCGCGTAGCCCCCAGCCTCACGAAAACCTGCGAGGCCACCAAATCCGCATGGCCGTTCGCATCCTTGTCGTGTTTCACGATATACACCGTGTTGCCGAAGGAGCTGTAGGCAATGGCGGTTTGCGGCAGCGTTACCGCATTTTGCGCCGCACCTGCCTCTACCGAAACCGAGGCAAACATGCCGGGCCGCAGGTTTAGGCCGCTGTTTTCTAACACGCCGCGCACGGCGAGAGAGCGCGTGGAAGCATCGACTGTTGCGCCAATGGCGACGATCTTCGCCTTGTAGGTCTGGCCGGGATAAGCATCCACGCTTAAATCCACCACCTGCCCTGGCTGCATCCGCGCGATATCCTGTTGCGGCAAATAAAAATCCACAAAGAGCGGGTCGAGCTGCTCCAGAGTAACAATCGCCGTGCCGGGCTGGAGATATTGGCCAAGATTCACCTGCCGAATCCCCAGCCGCCCATCGAAAGGTGCCCGCACAATCTTTTCCGCCATCGTCGCCTGCTGTGCCGCCACCTGGGCATTGGCAGCGGCAAGGTTGGCGCTGTCTGTATCCAATTGCGCCTTGGCTATGGCGTTCGCCGCGAATTGCTTCTGGTCGCGCGCGTAATTAATGGCATCCAGCCGCGCCTGGGCCTGCAATTGCGCCAGCACGGCGGGGTCGTTGTTCGGGCGCAGCGTCAACAGCACATCGCCTTTCTTCACATCCTGGCCAGAGTGAAAATCGATGCTGTCAACAATGCCGCCCAGCTCAGCCGAGAGCGAAGCGCCGTTAATGGCCGTCAACGTGCCGACGGATTGCACCGAAGGCTGCCACGGTGTCTCCTCGGCCTTTATGGTGGCAACGGTCTGCACCTGGTTGGCAAAACCTTTAAGGAATTTCGCGATGAACACGCCGCGCAGGAATCCCCAGCCAAATACCAGCGCGAAGATCACCATTACGATCAGCAGCATGATCGTCATCCGCTTCGCCGTTTTGCGCCCCTGGCTCATCGTCCGGTCTTCCTCATGGAATTATCCCGCAGCATTGCACATTCACATCCTGCCGGTGCCACCAGCCACCACCCAACGCCTGATACAGCGCCGCGGTGTCTGCAAGCCGTGCCGCCCTGGCCTTCACCGTGGTTACCAACGCATTCTGGTATGTCACCTCCGCCGTTAGCACGGAGGAAAACGGCTGCCCGCCAAGTTTGTACTGCGCCTGCGTTACGTTGAGGCTTTGCGCCGCAGCGGCCTCGGCGGATTCGGCGGCCGCCAGAGTCTGTGCATCATACTGCAACGCCGCCAATGCATCCGCCACGTTCTGAAACGCTGAAATCACTGTGGATTGATATTGCGCGCCCGCCACCTGCAAGGCAGCGATAGCGGCTTTGCGCTGCGCCAGAAGTTGCCCGCCCTCAAAAATCGGCTGGGTGAT
>JAGWIL010000511.1 GCA_028866335.1 Rhodospirillales bacterium | reverse complement strand
GGCTCGCGCTCGGTTCCCTGCTTCATTTCCCACGACACGAACACGGGCGGCTGGATGCCGGTGAGGCGTTCGAGGGCCAGTTCAAGGGCGTATTTGCGACGCTGTGCCGTGTACTCGCCTTTGGCCGTCTTGGCGAAGATGTCAGCGACTCGGGAGCCGGTGACGCGGCCAAGACGGTCTGCCAGCCATTCGGGGGAACCTTGCTCCCACGGAGAAACGATGTAGTTCATCGGGCGAGTTCCTTTTGCGTCAGGAAAGACTTGCGCTTGTCCTTGGCGTCGTTGAAAGTCTTGAGCGCCGTGGCGTCGTTCGCAGCCTTGGCCTTGGAATACGCGGCCTTGTAGGCGGCTTGAAGCGCCGGCAGGTCGGGCGCGTTGTCGATGGCGGCCAGCAACTCGTCATCGGTAGAGGCGGTGGCTTCGGGCGGCGCTTCGCCTTCCTCGACTCCGGGCGGCGGCGCGCCGTACAGGTCGCCCTTGTGCCAGAATTCCAGCGCCATGCCGAAGCGCATCCCGGCGTTGCGCAGGGCGTCACCGATGATTTCCTTGACCGCCGAGGGGCCTTTCTTGCCGTCCGCGTCGCCGTAGCCCAGGCGGGTGACGCCACAGACGGTCAGGCGAATCCACATGCCTCCAGCGGCGTCCATGAGCGGCAGGCCGCGCTCGTCGTGTGCCAGCGGCTCCCAGGTCCATGACGGGTCGGCGTCCAGCAGGCGATGCGTGAGCGCCGCGTGGCCGACGTAGTTCAGGTGGGCAGCCGGCATCCCGTGTTTCGTGCGGCAGACGTTGCACCATTCCTTGGGCGCGTCCTTGCTGTAGGGCTTGGGCAGCACGCCGACCTGGTTGTCGGGGAAGGGTGCGCGCAGCAGCGCCAGCCCTTTGATCTCGTCGCTCATTGCGATTTCCTCGGCGCTCATGCGTGGGTGAAAATGTCGTGGATCAGGGTGACGGCGGCGCACAGCCAGACGGCGGCGCAGATGATCCCTGCGGGCGTGGCGGTGGATTTGATCTCGCGCAGGTAGTTCATGCGGATTCCCCGGTGGCCTTGGAAATGGCGGCTTTGGCCCTGGCGATGCGCGGGGCATTTCCGGTCACGCCAATGCTTGCGGCCTTGGCGATCCGCAACACGTCGCGCAGGGCATCCAGCAACTCGGGCGCGGATGCAATCAGGCGGGCATTGATGCGCGACTGTTCGTCAACCGAATGGGCGAACCCAAAAACGTGCGCCACGAACGTGTCGCCAGCATCGGTGACGTGCCAG
>JAGWIL010000510.1 GCA_028866335.1 Rhodospirillales bacterium | reverse complement strand
GGGCTGTGCAGCGGCGCTCGCGGTGCTGGACGTCATCCGGGAAGAAAACCTCCTCGAACGCGCGAATATCATTGGCGCGAAGATGAAAACCCGGCTGCACGCCATCTCTCAGCGCAACGACACGCACCCCATCTCCGGCATTCGCGGCCCCGGCGCCATGATCGCCTTCGACGTGGTGAAAACCGATGGCACGCCGGACCCGGACGGCACCAAAAAGATCCTGGCCACAGCAAAGGAAAAGGGGTTGATCCTGCTTTCTTGCGGCGTGTTCAGCAATGCCATCCGCCTGCTCATGCCGCTCACCATCTCTGATGCGCTGTTGGATGAAGGGCTGGATATTCTGGAAGCGTCTTTGGCGGTTTAATTCATATTGGCGGCGGCGTGGGCCACAAACCGCGCCGCCGCTTCCACCAACTCGTCAGCCACCGCAGCACCCAACGCCGCACTACCCTCCGCCCACGCGGCTTCAATGGCGAGTTTCGGCACCTCGCCAAACTCCACCGGCGCGTCCACGCTCAGCCCCTCGAAATCCAGCGCACCGAAATCTTTCACCTTCAGGCCCAGCAACGTGCTGCCCTCGGCGGATACCTCGCCTTGCCGCACGCAGCCCGGTCGCAGCGCCATGTTGAGCGAAAGCAGCGGTTCCGCCCCATGGCCAAACCGCGCGCTTTCCACGCGCTGTTTTTCCATTATCTGTTTGGCTAATTTCCAGAGATAAAAGGATGGCACCACCACCCCTTCGCGCTGGCGCACATTCAGCGTCACCTCATGGATCACCGGCACATTGCCGCCATGGGCGTTCAGGATCACAATCCGGTTCAGCCCGTGGCGCAGCAGGCCATCCAGCAAATCCGTCAGCACCCGGCGGAAGCTCTCAGGCGCCAGCGCCAACCCGCCGGGGCTGGAGCCAAAATAATCCGCCACACCAAAAGGCAAGGCGGGTGCTACAAAACACGCGAGGCCAGTTTCATTCACCCGCCGCGCGATACGCTCGGCCAGAATATCGGCAAGATAAAAATCGCCCATCGGTTGGTGCGAGCCGTGGTCTTCCTGGCTGCCCAGCGGCAGCAGAATCACCGGGCGGCTGGGCAAAGCGGCGGCAAGTTCCGGCGCGGTGAGGTCCTGTAGCCGGAAGGAGAATGGCATATTGGTCATACCCCTAGTTTGGCAGCCTCGCTGGACAGTTTCCAGGCGTGTGGTTTAACTCGCCCCCTGAACAAAGGGGATTATTTATGCCAGGTCAGGCGGCGACGGAAACACTGG
>JAGWIL010000093.1 GCA_028866335.1 Rhodospirillales bacterium | reverse complement strand
CAGATCGGCCAGTTGCGCACGCTGGCCAGCGCCTATTACGCGCAGCGCAGCCGGCGCAAGGTCACGCAGGGTTTCACGCTGCAGGGAAATGACCCGTTCAACCTGCTGCGGTTCTTCGCGGACATGGGCGGCGAGCAAAATAATTTCTGGCTCGGCGCCTCGCTGAACGAGGCGGCGCTGACTGCCGACGTCACTGCCGCCGCAACTTCCCTCACAGTGGACAATGGCGCGGCGCTCGGCACGAATGCCTTCGTGTTGCTCAACGACAATTTCAACCGCGTGCCGCTGGCGGTCGCCAGCGTGGCGGGCAACACATGGAATTTGGTGGCGTCGCCCGGCACGGCCTTTGCCGCCGCCCATACGCGCGTGGAATCTCTGGTGCTGGCCCGCTTCGACGATCTTAAGCTCACGCTTAATTTCAGCCGGCCGGACTTGGCCACGGCCACGCTGAAATTTTGCGAACTCCCCTGGGAGACCAACGCGGTCGCCGGCGAGACCTACGGCACCACGATGGGCGCGCTGCCGGTCACGGCGATCCTGTTCGTCTTCACGCTCACCACGCCCAGCGGCACGACGACCTGGCGCTACACCAATTTTGAGCGCGATCTCACGAACTCCGGCAACACCTACACCAGCGCGCCGTTTGATTTCGACACGATCAACGAGACGGCCATGCTCGACCGGCAGAGCCTGCACCTCAAGTCGCGCAATTTCACCGGCAACCCGCTCGCGCTCCTGGTGCCGTTCCAGCTCGAATGGCCGCTAATGATTCAACTCATCGAGGCCGACGTCGTCGGCAGCGCGGCCAGCAATTTGCGGACGTATTTTTCCGGCGAGGTGGGGCAGGCCAGCGTCGAGCCGCCGTTCATTGACGCTGACTGCGCGACGCTGTCGTCCATCTTCGATCGCAACCTGCCGCGCCGGCTTTACCAGCGCACCGACAATTGGGTGCTGTTCGAGCCGGCCAATGGCTTGAACGCGGCGGACTGGCAGTGGAATGCGCTGGTGGTGGATTATACTCCAGCGACGAGCACGCTGACCGTGGGCACCATCACCAGCAGCAACGGCGCGACACTGGATGCGCATTTCTTCTCCGCCGGATACCTCATCATCACCAGCGCCGGCGGCAAACAGGTGCGAATGATTTCCGATAACGCGGCAATAACCGGCGGGATATTGGTGCTCCAACTTTCGACGCCGTTAAGCGCCAGCAACCCTTGGGCGGTGGGCGACGTCGTCAACGTGTTTGCCGGATATGACGGCCAGGCGGCCACGGCAATTGCCAAGTTCAACAACTACGCGCGCTTCGGCGGATTTCCCTTCATGCCGATCGGCAACCCGTCCGTGCTGCGCATTACCCAGCCGACCGGCGGCGGCAAGAAGTGACCAGCGTGACGCTGAACCCAGTCATGAAACCATTCTTTTTGCTTCCTTTCTGGTTCGCCGCGTTGGCGGTTGGCCTCAGCCTGGCCGCCGCGCCAACGCCGCCCAAGGGCGCCACCCTGCTCACGCGCCGGGCGTCAAGCGTCAGCACTAACTCTGCCGCCCCGGCCATTACCAACATCATTCTTTCATGGGCCACGTGGACGAATCCGCTCCAGGTGCAGCACGCCACCAATCTCGCCGGGCCGTGGACGCCGCTGACCAACATCTACCCCGTTTGGCCGACAAACCTGGTTGTGCCGGTGACAGAGCCGCGGGAGTTTTTCCGCTTCTCAATTTTACCCCCGCCATGAAACCGTTTTTTGATACGCCCGAGAAAATCGCGCAACTGCAATTCCACGCGGCGCTCTGGATTGGCACGCCCTTCATGCCGAACGCCGCTCGGCGAGGCGAGGGTGTGTGCTGTCAGAAACTGGTGGGCGCGCTCTACGCAGAATTGGGCGTGGTGGCGAAAGATTTTGAAGTGCCCAGCGGCCCGATGGATTGGAGCCATGCCAACGAGCGCAGCCTGATCGGTGAGTTCATGGCCGCGCAGCCGCAGTTTGCCGACGTGACTCAGGACTGGTTGCTGTCGCGCACATTCGCGCCGGGCGACATGGTTGGCTTCAAGATCGGCGGTTGTCTGCACCACTGCGGCATCGTCATTGCAGCGGACGGGCAGTTCATCCACAGCCTGCGCGGGCGCGGCACGATTTTCAGCAACTTGCGGGACGCGACGTATTTCTCACGCATCGAAAAAATCTGGAGGCCGCTCAAATGAGCATGTCCACCTCCACGCCGGCGCCGACCGCCAAACCGTTCGGCATCCAGGACCAGATGACCAGCAACCAACAGCAGTCGCTGCCGGTGGCCTACGTGGCTGGCACGCGCAAGGTCGCGGCCAAATGGTTCACCCCGATCTACAATTTGCGCAGCGCGCCGGCCCCAAACAAAATCCCCTCGAAAAAATGAAACCGTTTGTTTCAGCCGTTAGCCTTCAGCCTTCAGCCTTCGGGAGGGGGGAATAATGGGCGGTAGTAAATCAGGCGGCGCCGGCAGCCAGACGTATGATTACTACGGCACGCTGGCGGGCGCCGTGTGCATTGGACCGGTGGATGAGTTGGTGGCGATTCTGCTCAACAGCGAGGAAGTCTGGCCCAAGGGCGTCGCCTGGCGCATTGGCTTGGCTTGCGTGCCCGGCACCCTCTATGTTTTTGACGCGCAAACTTGGACCTGCACCACGCCGCACGTTGCCAGCAACACCAACGCGCCCGGTTCCGGCCTGGAAGGGTGGACGGAATACACCTTCAAATATCACGGCGCGCCTTATGACGATTTCAGCATCACCGCCAGCGATGGCACGCATCAAGGCGCGCTCCGTTTTTATTGGGGCACGCCCGCGCAGACCGTGGATGCCTATCTCACGGCTGCCGCCAACGATGGCGGGGTGAAGGGAAACATCGGCAACGGCGATACGCACCCGGATTATCGGGGCGTTTGCTATATCATTTTGATTGATTTCCTGTTCGGCCAGGAAGTGCAGAGCGGACCGAACGTGGAAGTGGTGGTCCGCCGCGCCCCCAACCAATCGCTCATCACCGGCAGCGCTGCCACCATCGTGGATGGCCAGGCGAATATCGCGGCCGCGCTGGCAGAGATATTGACCGATGATAACATGCTCGGCCTGCCGAGCACGATAATTGACACGGCCACCTGGCAGGCCACGGCCAATTTTCTCGATACCTACAGCGCGAATTACGGCGCCAGCATCCTGCTCGACTCCTCTGAATCGCTCCGCAGCGTGCTCGACAAGCTCATCCAGATGTTCGATGGCTTCATTCGCTTCAACCCTTCGACCGGCCTGATCGAGCTGGGAGTTTATCAACACGGCGTGGCGCCGGGCGGCTACATGACCGTTCTGACCGTGACGATGGACATGCTCACCAAGCATCCCCAGTTCAGCACGACAAGCTGGCAGGGCACCTACAGCCGCGCGACCGTGCGCTATAATTCGCGCCAGCTCAATTACCAGCAGACGAGCGTTCAGGCCGACGATCCGCGCGCATTCTTTATTCTCGGCGTGGCGCGCGACCAGGCGCTGGACCGGCCGTTCATCGCGCGCGAAGGGCAGGCGCTGTTCCACGGCCGCGAGACATTGCGCGTCATCGGGCACGCGCAGATGAAAGGCACGCTGGAAGTGCGCCGCGAGTTCGGCCGCCAGGTGCGCGCCGGCGACTTCGTGTTTGTGGATGTTGACCTGGAACCCAACGGCGCGTCGGTGTTCCAGTATTTTCGCGTGACCAACCGCCGCATCGGCCCCACGGGTCCCATCACGCTGGAGTTGTTCGCCGATAACACCCTTTCGGCGGTGCCGTTCAGCACGCCCTATCCCACCACGCCGCCCGGCGACGCCGTCATCTCGCCGCTCACGTCGCTGCGCATTGTCCAGATGCCCGATGCCTTGAGCGGTGAACACAACGCCATCACCGTGCTCGCCGTGCGCCCGGACAACCTGACCGCCGGCGCCCAATTGTTTTTCGACACCGCGCGCGTGCTCTCGGTCGCCTTGGTATCATTGGTCGCAGATTCCACCGGCACTATCGGCATCGCAACCTTCGCGAGCTCGCCCGGCTTTACCATCGGCGATTTCCTGGACGTGGGCGGTGTTACGAACGGCGACCCGTTCAACGTCAGTCAGGCGGCCGTTACTTACGCGACCGGCAGCGTGGTCAAATACGCGCTCAACGGCACCGTGGCCGCCAACCTGGCGGCGACCGGCACCATCGTCGTGGCGGATTACTTCACCACTTTTAGTAACATTGGCAACATCCCAAACTTCGCGGCTAAGGCCACACTGCACACGGCCTTGACGGCGACCGCTGGCACGCTCGACGTGAACGTGGACACAACCCAAGCCGACTTGGATTATTTCAGTTATCAATACACCGCCAACGATGCGGCCGACGATACCCTTTTGGCAATCATCGTCAGCCTGGTAAGCTCCGGGACGGACGCCGGCCAGATCGCGGAAGCCGGCGGTTATGGCATCGTGGAGATTTGCAGCGTCAGCACGCAAACGCTCGTGAGCGCCGGCCGTTATTCGCTGACTGTTCTGCGCGGACGGCAGGGCACCACCCCCACAGCCTTCACCACGGCCAACACCGAGGTCTGGCTGATCCCGCGCGCCATGCTGGCGTATTTTGTGAATGGAGCGTTTGATCAGGTCCGCGCCAACCGGCTGCTGAACACGGTTCCCCAATACGGCCAGTTCCGGCTCTGTCCATTCACGTTTGCCGGCGTTTACCCTTTGAGCGAAGCCGCCAACGTGCAGTTCCGCTTCCCGTTGAAATCTGCCGGCGTGCCCACCTTGACGCTCACTTCCCCCAGCTCCACCACCTTGAGCTACAGCAACCCCGCCTATCCCGTCCGTATCCACGTGACCGGCACTTGGACGGATTCGGATTCCAACCTGGTCGAGGTGCAGGTGTTGGCTCGCCTCTCCACTGAGACCAGCGATCGCGTGATCGAAGACAATCAATTTTCCAACCGCGGCAGCTTTGCGTTTGACGCCTATGTTCAAATTGATGCGCCGGGGAGTTGGACGATCAAGCTACTGGGCCGGGACTCCACGAACATTGTTACGGAGCAGGACATCCTCGTCACCTGCACCGGCGGCGCCGCCCGCTGCGCACTGCCCCAATTGTTCGACTGCAACGGCAATGAGGTTGTCAACGCCGGCGGCGATTTCAACCAGAGCACCGACAAGTATTGCTGGACGAACTTGATGGGCTTTAACAGCGGCAATCCGAACATCCCCGGATTTTGGGCCACGCCGCGGCAGTTTTTCCCGTTCGGCCCGATGACCTTCAAATGCTCAACGCCCGGCGCCACGATCAGCTTTTATTCCAACGGACCGTGGCTCTATGCCGGCGCGCTGCGCACCACGGGCGCCGGTGGGGTGGTTTTGCAAACCTATGCCGCCGCTAACACGGCGCCGTTTCACATCCTCGTCAACCCCGGTTCGGTCAGCATGATCACCAATTTGGGCAGCGCCACCGTCAGTCTGCCGCAACGGGCCAGCTATGGTATCATCGCCAAAGCCAGCGCTCCCGGCTATGCCGACTCCTATGTCGTAGTGTGGACCCTCCCGCTCTTTATATGAAAAAAATCCTGTGTTGGCTTTGCCTCTGGCCGCTGATGGCGCTGGGGCAAATTGACTACTCCACAATCATTTTGAGTGGCAGCGGAGAATTTTGGCTAAACGGAACCTACAGCTTGCAGAGCGGCATTCCCTTGACGACCAATGCTGTTTATACGAACAATTTAGGCTACGGAATTGCCTGGGGGATTTCGGGGTCAACCTATTATTGGTTCAACGGCAGCGGCGATTATATTTCTACGAATTTCCCCTACCAGTGGATTCCCTACACGATGGGAACGCCGGGGCCTGGTGCTACCGGAGTTTATGGTGGCTGGCTGACCAAGACTAATTGGGTCACGACAACTTCCAATTATTGGGGCGCGCCAGCAGACATTGTTTATTTCCGGGGCGCGGGCTGGAACATGTCCTCGGGCGCCAACTCCAACCGTCTGAGCCTGACTCTGGACGGTCATGCGCTGTTCACGGGGCCGTTCACGAGTGGGGCTGGGATGGGTTGGCAACTCTCCGGCCAGGTAGTTTGGGATGGCACGAACTTTCTTTCCACCGGCCGATTTGATTCCGGCGACACCAACCAGCCATTCGGTGCCGACAGCGAACTCATCACCAACGCCATCGCCGGCACAAACCAGTGGGCATGGGTTGTGTCCGGTGACACCAACGGCCTAACCTTTGACGCTGCACAGATTGCCGCCAGTCGCGCTCCCATTGGTGACGTTCCTGTCCACAGCCTTCAGCTTTTTGGGGTGACGACGAACTATACGGTTCCTGGGGGTGCTACCCTTTATATCACGAACGGTTCGGTTGGTGCGGTGCATTGACGCTGCAACCCCATTGCAGCGCGGCCGCCGGCATTCCCGCCCTCGCTTTATTTCACCCTTTTCATTTTAAATTTCGACCCTTTTCAGTTTTTCACCAACAGCCCCA
>JAGWIL010000509.1 GCA_028866335.1 Rhodospirillales bacterium | reverse complement strand
CGCCCAGCCTCAGCCAATTCGCCACCGGCTGGTAATTGCCCATCCACCTTGCCGGGTCGATGCCCGCCGCATCCAAAACCTCACCACCGGTTTTCATAAGATCAAATGATTCTTTATTATCTTTATTATTAATAGAAGAACCGGTTTCCCTAGGTTCGGTTTCCAATTTGGTTTTTTCGGTTTTCATAGCCACACCTCCATCAATCGGTAAAAGCAAGTGTCGCTGGCCTGGCGGTTGACCATCCTTGCGCGGCCGTCCGCCTTTTGAGCCGTTGATTTTGTTGATTTCAGAGCGTGTCGTGGCCTGCACCAGCATTGGGCAGCTAATCGCGCCATCCGGCTCGCGGGCGAGCAATCCACGCTCGCATAATTCGGTTATTTTGGTTTCCAATTCGGTTTCGGTTTCGGTTTCCGGCCGAAAAACCAATCTGGATAACATATTCGGTTTCACGGGCTGGCTACCGAACCGCAAAACCGCAATTCCGTCGCGCTGCATCATCCTGGCGATGTCGAGCCACAACATCCGCGTATCTGGCGGCAGCGTTCGCATCCGCGCTTCATCCAGAACATCCATCAGCGCCTTGCACTCACACCGCTTCGCCATATAAGCCCCCAGTCGTAAATTGCGTCGCGCCGGCAAGCCGATGCGACGGTATTTTGGTTTTTTCGGTTTTCGCCGTCACGCTGCGGCCAGCGCCGTGCCCCAGGCTGGTTCGCCATGGTCACTTTCATCGCGAAACCAGATTGTCTGTGCATGGAAACGCACGCGGCATGGTCCAGTGGGGCCGTTGCGGTTTTTGGCCACCTGCACCACCGCCATATCTCTCGTTAGCTCCAGCTGATGGAAATACCGGTCTTTCCGCTCTTCAAAATCTTCCGGCTTTTCCTTGGCGCCACGCACTGGCTCGCCTTGCGCCAGCAGGTAATAATGTTCGCGATGCAAAAACATCACGCAATAAGCATCCTGTTCAATGGCACCGCTATCTCGCAAATCGCTCAACTGCGGCATTTTATTGTCCCGATGCTCATTGGCGCGGCTGAGCTGGCAGAGCACGAGAATCGGAATGCCCAACTCCACGGCCAAAAGCTTGAGGTCATGGCTTAACTCCGTCGTTCGCTCATATTGCCCAGCCCTTTCGGCGTGGGCGCTGGCTTTCATCAACGCCAGATAATCGACCACCAGAAGGTCAAGCCCTTTTTTGCTGCGCTTCAGGCGCCGCGCACGCGCCCGCAACGCGGAAACCGTGATTCCAGGCCGGTCATC
>JAGWIL010000092.1 GCA_028866335.1 Rhodospirillales bacterium | reverse complement strand
TTATGTATTTTCCATGACTCTTGAACAATTACGCATTTTCGCCGCCGTGGCAGAGCGCCAGCACATCACCCGCGCCGCCGCCGCGCTCAACCTTACCCAGGCGGCTGTATCAGCCTCCATCGCCGCGCTGGAAAACCAGCACGAGGTAAAATTTTTCGACCGTGTGGGCCGCAATATCGCCCTCACGGAAACCGGGCGGCTGTTTCTGGCAGAGGCCCGCGCCGTGCTGGCCCGCGCCACGGCGGCAGAAACGGCGCTGCGCGATTACGCCGGGCTGAAGCACGGGCGGCTTACCGTTTATGCCAGCCAGACCATCGCCAGCTATTATCTGCCCCGGTTGATCGTAGAATTTCATCGCCAGCATCCTGGTTTTGTTATTGATCTCGCCATCGGCAACACCGCCAAGGTGGCGCAGGCGGTGGCGGAAGGCGTGGCCGAGCTGGGGTTTGTGGAAGGCCCGCTGGACGCCCCTTCCCTGCATGTTGAGCCGGTAACGGGCGAACGCATGGCGGTGGTTGTCGCACCGGGCCACCCCTGGGCCAAAGGCGGGGAGCTCACCAACGCGGATTTGCGCCGCCAGGAATGGGTGTTTCGTGAGGAAGGGTCTGGCACCCGGGAGGCCTTTCTCGCCGCGCTGGCGGAACGCGGCTTGCGGGAAGATGCTTTGAACATTGTGCTTACTTTGCCCTCTAACGAGGCCGTGCGGGAAGCTGTGGCCGGAGGGGCAGGTGCCGCCTGCCTTTCGCCTTTGGTGTGCCTGCACGCGCTTACCGCCGGGGCGTTGAAGCGCGCCAATATGCTGCTGCCCCCACGCCCTTTCCAGGCCGTGCGGCATAAGGAACGTTATGTGCCCAAGGCGGCGGCCGCATTTCTGGAGCTTGCCCGCCCCACGCCTCCATTGGTTGCTTAACCGAATCAATGATGTCGTCAAGGATCACCCGCACGCAATTATTCACAGGGTTTTTCCAGGCGGGGATCATGGGTTTCGGCGGCGTGCTACCCATTATCCGGCGGTTGATGGTGGATGAAAAACGCTGGTTGACGCAGATGGAATTCAACGAGCTGTTTTCCCTCTGCCAGTCCTTGCCTGGGGCGAATGTGGTTAATCTGAGCTTCGCCTTTGGTGCGCGCGAGGCAGGCCCCACCGGGGCGGCGGCAGCGGTGCTGGGGCTGTTGAGCGCACCGCTTGCCATCGTGCTCGGCCTGGCCTGGCTGTATGGGCGTTATGGCGGCGTGCCAACAGTGCGCCACGCGCTGCTGGGGCTGGCGGCAACGGCGGCCGGGCTGGCGCTGGGTTCGGGCCTGCGCATCGCGGTGCCTATCCTTAAAGTCAGGCGCAACGTGCTGCTCGCTGCTTCGGTCTATGCCCTGGCCTTCGGGCTGCATCTCTCTTTGCCGCTTATCGCATTGCTGGTGCTGCCGGTTTCGTTGGTCCTTGCCTGGCGGGCGGTGAAATGAGCCTCCTCGCGCAAATCGCCGTGTTGTTCGGCAAGCTTTCTTTGCTGGCGGTGGGTGGGGCCAACAGCACGGTGCCGGAGATCGCCCGCGTGGTGGTGAACCAGAAACATTGGCTTACACCCTCACAATTTTCACAATTCTACGCCATCGCCAACGCGGCACCTGGGCCGAATGTGATGATCGTGACAGTGATCGGCGCGCATGTGGCAGGGGTGCCGGGCGGGCTGGTGGCTACCGCGGCGATGATCCTGCCCGCGGGCATCACCGCCGCCATCATCGCTTCACTGTTCAACAAGCACCGCGAGGCACGCTGGCGGTGTGTGGCGCAGGCGGCCTTGCTGCCCATCACCGCCGGGCTGGTGCTGGCCGCTGCCTGCGTGCTGGCTCGGCAATCTGACACCGGCTGGCTCACCGCCGCGCTCACCATCCTCACCGCTTTGTTCACCTGGCGCACAAAGCTGCACCCGCTCTGGCTGCTTGGCGCGGGCGCGCTGGCGGGGATGCTGTTTTTATAGGAAACTTGCCCCATGCTGATTTCCTCCACCACAGATTTCCGCGAGGCCGCGCGCCGCCGCCTGCCGCCGTTTCTGTTTCACTACGCCGATGGCGGTGCCTATGCGGAACAAACCTTGCGCCGCAATGTATCGGACCTGGCAGATCTCGCTTTGCGCCAGCGGGTTTTAAAGAACGTTGCCGAATGCGATCTTTCCACTAATCTGTTCGGGCAGGAAATGGCGATGCCGGTGGCGATCGCCCCTGTCGGCCTGGCGGGCATGTATGCACGGCGCGGCGAGGTGCAGGCGGCGCGGGCGGCGGAAGCGGCGGGCATTCCCTTCACCCTTTCCACCGTTTCCGTTTGCGCCATTGAGGAGGTGCAGAACGCGGTGAAAAAGCCAATCTGGTTTCAGCTCTATGTGCTGAAAGACCGTGGTTTCATGCGCAACGCTTTGGAGCGCGCCTGGGCAGCAGGCATCACCACACTCGTGTTCACGGTGGACATGCCGGTGCCGGGTGCCCGCTACCGCGATCTGCATTCCGGCATGTCTGGCCGCTCAGGCCCCGCGCGGCGGGTGCTGCAAGCCATAACGCATCCGCGTTGGGCGTTTGATGTCGGCGTGATGGGCCGCCCGCACGACCTCGGCAATGTTTCAGCCTATTTAGGCAAACCAACGAAACTTGAGGATTACATCGCCTGGCTGGGGGAGAATTTCGACCCCGCCATTGCCTGGGCGGATTTGCACTGGCTGCGCGATTTCTGGAAAGGCAAAATCATCATCAAGGGCATTCTGGACCCCGAGGATGCGCGCGAGGCTGTGGCCTTCGGCGCGGATGGCCTCATCGTTTCCAACCATGGCGGGCGGCAACTAGATGGCGTGCGCTCCACCGCCCGCGCTCTGCCGCGCATTGTGGAGGCGGTGGGCGGCGAGCTGAAAATCCTGGCCGATGGCGGCGTGCGCTCCGGGCTGGATGTGGTGCGGATGCTGGCCTTGGGCGCGGATGCGGTGTTGCTCGGCCGCGCCTATATCTACGCCATGGCTTATGGTGGCGAAGCAGGTGTGGCCAAGCTGCTGGAGATCATCGCCAAGGAAATGCGGGTGGCGATGGCGCTCACCGGGGTGACAAAGATTTCTGATATTAGTGGGGGCGTTTTGGAGCGAGGGTAAGGGAAAGGCAGAGTTAGGCGCAGCAGGATGGACGATTTGATGACTTCTTCTGCTTGGTTCGGATGTGCCGTGGCGCTCGGTATCGGGCTGCTGATCGGGTTGGAGCGTGAGCGTAGCAAGGGCTCAGGCGCTGGGCGGCGCGCGGCGGGGATACGGACATTTGCGCTGCTGGCGCTGCTCGGCGCCGTGGCTGGCCATCTCGGCGAAAGGCTGCTGGCGCTCGTCATGCTTGGGGTGATCGTGCTGGCGGGCTTGTCTTACTGGCGGGACCGCAGCGGCGATCCGGGGCTGACCACCGAGGCCGGGCTCCTGATCACACCACTCCTCGGCGCACTCGCTATGGTCAACACCAGCTTGGCCGCCGCGCTCGGCACGGCGGTGGCGGTGCTGTTCGCCGCCAAAGTGCCGCTGCACGGATTTGTCACGCGCATTCTCACCGCGGCGGAAGTGACGGACGGGTTGATCTTCGCGGTGGCAACTCTAATTGTCTGGCCGCAATTGCCGGACAGGTATATCGGCCCGTTCGCAGCGTTGAACCTCCACAGCCTTTGGTATCTCGTGATTTTGATGATGACGATCGGCGCATGCGGCCATGCGGCGGCGCGCGCGATGGGCACGCGCTTCGGTCTGCCGCTAACAGGGCTGGCATCGGGCTTCGTGTCCAGCACCGCGACGATCGGCACGATGGCGGCATTGGCAAAACGCACACCAGTCAGCATGAATGCCGCCGTGGCAGGGGCGGTTTTCTCGACGGTGGGAACCTTCATCCAGCTCTCGGTGCTGCTGGCGGCACTCTCCCGTGCCACGCTGCTCCTGCTGGCACCAGCTCTGGCAGCGGGGGCTGTTGTTGCAGCACTATACGCCTTAGCCTTTGCGCTGCGCGGGCGGCACGAGGCGGAGGCGGTAGAGCCAGGACGAGCCTTCAGCCTGGGCACCGCGCTTGGGCTGGCGGCGCTGATCGCAGTGATGCTGCTAGGGTCTGCGGCGTTGCGCGCCTGGGCAGGCGAGGCCGGGGTTATGGCGGGGGCGCTTGTTGCGGGATTTGCCGATGCACATTCGCCGGCCATCTCGATCGCTTCGCTGGTCGCAGGTGGAAAAATGGCACCAAGCGAGGCCGTGCTGCCAATCCTCGTCGCGGTGACAACCAACACAGCCTCGAAACTGGCGATGGCGCGCGGGGTTGGGAGTCAGGGCTTCCTGCTGCGCATCGCGCCAGGGGTCGTGGCACCTGTGGCCGCGGCCTGGGTGGCGGCGCTGGCGCTGGGATGAGGCAACGGCAAGGAGGGTACAATGCTTCGGTATTGCACCGAACATAAGGGGCACACGACGGACATAAACGACGTCTTGGGCGTTGCCCTACGCCGCCCGGTTCAACCGGATGGAAACGCCAAACCCAGCCACCCTATCTCCCACAAACCAACCGCACACACCCCATTTGCGCCGCCACTTCGCGGCTGGATTGGTCGGCGCGGATCGCCACGCGCACGGCGCCCGGCGGGATAGTCTGGCCGGGATGCACCAGGAGCAGCCGCATGGCATCCGGTGCGGCTTCGATGAAGGGTCCGGGCACACCCACGCCGTCATTGCCGTAAGGCAGCGCCACCACAGCGCCCGGCCAGGCGGCGGCAAGGCGCGCGGCGCGCCCCTGCGGCTGCATGGTGGCAGGCGCGAGCATCAGCCCCGCCACGGCAATGCCCCCCGCGCCCAGCCAGAACGCCAGCAAAACCCTTGGCAAAACCGGGGCAATGGCCAGCGCCACCCAGGGCAGGCTGAACGCCAGATAACGGATTTCAATGGGTGTATTGCGAAACACCACACCCAGCGCCAGCAGCCCGGCGGGCGTGGCGGCGGCCAATGCCAAAAACCCCCTGCCCTCAGCCCGCCTTGCCGCGAAGCCAAACCCTGCTAGCGCCAGCGCGGCCAGCAACGCCGCCACCAAACCACCCCAGCGCCCGGCATAAACCGGCAGCCCGCCAAATAGCGCCGCCCCGCCATCCCGCGCCATCTCGGCCAGGGCCGGCATCCAGGCAAAGGCCGCGAATTGCCCGTTGCGGGAAGCGTGCTGGGCCAGAAAGAACCAGAAACAAGCGCCGAGAAACGGCAGCATGGCAACCAGCGCCAACAGCCCGCGCCGCCAACCCCGCCACAACATCCAGGCCAGCATGGCAGCACCGGTAAATACGCCCAGATAATCCGCGAAGGCGGCGGCGCCAAAACACAACCCGGCGGCCAGGGCTGTGCGCGGCTTGCGTTCAGCCAGGGCAAAATAAACGCCCCAAATGTTCAACGCCTGCACCAGCGCGTAAGGCCGCGCCAGAATGCCCGTATAGCAAAACCCGTAGGAAAGCAGTGCCATTGCCAATACCGGGAGCACCTTCAAGCGGCACAGCCAGGCGATGCGCGTAAGCCCGGCCAGCCCCGCCAGCGTGAAGCCCACAGAGAGCAGCCTTGCCGTGAACCAGCCCGGCCCCGCCGCGCGCCGCCACAGCTCCAGCGCCCACAAATACAGCGGCGGATGCACATCGCCCTGGCGCAGAGCCTGCGCGATTTGCCAGAATGAGGCATGGCCCGCGTAAAGCCAGCGCACGGAACCGGCGGTGAACACCCCTTGCGGCCAAACCGGGCGGGCGTGCCCGGCGGTTAGAAAAATCGAATAGGCTTCGTCATATTCAGGGCCGCGTAGCCATGCGGCCAGCAGCAACAGCGCCACGGCAGCAGGCCAGAACAGCCAGGCAACACCTGGCCTTGGTTTCAACTGCCAAAATCCTGCTCTATGTTCCCATCGTAGCGCCTTGCCTGCGCCATGTCAGCGGATGAAGCCGCCTGCTCTCCGCCCGCTTGCTCGGCCAAAGCCCGCCCGTAGAGCGAGGTGGCCAGCGTCGGGTCAGCCTTCAGCGCCTGAGTGTAATAATTTATCGCCTGCTTATTGTTCTTCAGCTTCAGATAAACAAAGCCGGTGGAATCCAGTGTCGCGGCGTTGCTGGGGTCCAGGCTGAGGGCTTTCTGGCAATAGCCCAGCGCCTGGGTCAGCCGGTCATCAAGCGCTAAAAACCAGCAGCGGTTGTTCAAATCGCCCGGCGAATTTGGGTGCAGTTGCAAAATTTTTGCTTCATCCGCTGCTGCCTCGGCATATTGGTGCTGGCTGCCATAGGTTACAGCGCGATCCTCATAGGCGGCGAGAAATTTGGGGTCGAGGGCAATCGCCTTGCTGTCATCCGCAATGGCGGTTTCGGGTTGCGCGGCCTGCTCCAGCTCCGCGCGCACGGCATAACCCTGCGGCGCATTGGGCTTCAGCAAAATAGCGCGCGCCACATCCGCCGCGGCCGGCTGGGGCTGATTGTTCTGCTTATAAGCCCCTGCCCGCAGCAACAGCGCCTGGTAGAGCAAATC
>JAGWIL010000508.1 GCA_028866335.1 Rhodospirillales bacterium | reverse complement strand
CAGGTGGATAGCTCCGTGGGTGGCAAAACCGGCATCAATTCCGTGCATGGCAAGAACCTGATCGGCGCCTTCTACCAGCCGCTGCTGGTGCTGGCCGATACCGGGGTGCTGGAGACGCTGCCGCCCCGCGAATGCGCGGCGGGCTATGCCGAGATTGTGAAAGCCGGGCTGATCGCCGATGCCGCCTTCTATGAGTGGTGCGAGGCCCATGGTGCTGCTCTGGTGGCCGGGGACAAGGACGCCCAGGCCCGCGCCATAGAATACGCCGTGCGCTTCAAGGCTGGCGTGGTGGGCGATGATGAGCGCGAGACCAAGCCGAATGACGGAAGGGCGCTGCTGAACCTCGGCCATACCTTCGCCCATGCGCTGGAGGCCGAAACCGGCTATGGCGGCGGGCTTTTGCATGGCGAGGCGGTGGCCACCGGGCTGGTGCTGGCGGCGCATCTCTCGGCTGCTCTGGGTTTGGCCCCGCAGGAGGATGCATCTCGCATTGCCCAGCACCTTGCCCAAACCGGCCTGCCAGTGCGGATCGCCGGGCTGCCCGCCGAGCACCTGCTGGCGCATATGAAGCTGGACAAGAAAAATCGTGGCGGCAAGCTGCATTTCGTGCTTACGCGCGGCATCGGCCAGGCGTTTACAAGCGGCGACGTGCCAGAAGCGGCGGTGCGCGCCACCCTGCTCGCCAACGGCGCGGTGTAAGTTCTAAGACTGCGCGTCTGGCGAGAGTACCACGCAGCCGGTTGGGCCCCCGGAGAGGCGGGAGCAGGCGTTTACCGCCTCGTCATGCTGCAACCCCACGAAGCGGGCGCGGTATTTTGTGCCGCCGCCGGCATGGATGGTCATCACCACTGGCCGCGCCCGCGTTAGAACATTGGCACCGGTAAGCTCTGCCATGCCCAAGGCCGCCTTGGCGTTGGAGGAGCTGTCATACGCACCGACCTGAATGCCCCAGCTATTATGGCCGGAATTAAAAGCGACAGTCTGCACAGCCGGTTCAGCCATTGCGGGCGGGATAAGCGAGAAACTACGCGGCGCGGGTACCGGCGGAGGCATGGGAGGCGCGCTGCTGGCGACCATGGGGTATTGGTGTGTTGCCGGAACCGGGGGCGGCACGGGCAAGGCGTTATTGGGGGTATAGATCGCCGAAGCCATCTGCACTGGCTCCGGAATGGGCACGGAAGCCATTTGAACGGGGGGTGGCTGCACGGGCGCGGCCTGGTTCTGCGCCACAGCGGGCAGAATGGAGGAAATGGGGATGGAAACCGGG
>JAGWIL010000507.1 GCA_028866335.1 Rhodospirillales bacterium | reverse complement strand
AATGAGCGCATTCCCGGCCCGGATGTGGTGAAGCATATCGACCGCTGCCTCTCCTGCCTTTCCTGCATGACCACCTGCCCCTCGGGCGTGAATTACATGCATCTGGTGGACCATGCCCGCGCCTATATCGAGCAGCATTACCGCCGCCCTTGGCCGGAGCGAATGATGCGCGCAATGGTGGCCGCCATTCTGCCCTACCCAAAGCGGTTTCGTGCCGCCCTGAAACTGGCCCGGCTGGCCCGCCCTTTGGCACCGGTTTTGGCGAGGGCGAGGACGCTGCGCCCCGCCGCCGCCATGCTGAAGCTGGCCCCCGCCCGTCTGCCGCCGCAAGCCGTGCTGAATAGCAGCCCACCAGGCGCGCGCGGCCGTGTGGTGCTGATGCAAGGCTGTGCCGAGCCGGTGCTGCGCCCAGAAATCCGCGCCGCCAGCGTGCGCTTGCTGGAACGCTGCGGCTATCAGGTTAGTTTCGCGCCCGGTGAGGAATGTTGCGGCGCGCTGGTGCATCACATGGGCAAGGAGGATGCGGCCCTGCAATCCGCCCGCCGCAATGTAGATGCCTGGACCCGCGAGATTGAAAAAGGGCTGGAGGCGATCATCATCACCGCCTCTGGCTGTGGCACCACGGTAAAAAATTACGGCTTCATG
The DNA here is from genome assembly GCA_028866335.1 of Rhodospirillales bacterium. The sequence goes on along the minus strand of JAGWIL010000507.1, from coordinate 623 downwards.
CTGCGCGACGACCCCGCTTACGCCGCCAAGGCCACGAAAGTTTCTGCTTTGGCCAAGGATATTAGCGAGGTTCTGGAAGCCTCCGGCCTGCCGCCGCGGGTTAATGTTCCGGCGCTTAACGTTGCCTATCATTCCGCTTGTTCCATGCAGCACGGCCAGAAGATCACCGCCGCTCCGCAAAATCTGCTGCGCGCGGCGGGTTTTGTCGTGCGCCAGCCGCAGGATGCACATCTCTGCTGCGGCTCTGCGGGCACCTACAACATTTTCCAGCCAGAAATCGCCGCGCAGCTTGGTGCCCGCAAGGCCGAAACCCTCAACCAGTTGAAGCGGGATGTGGTGGCGGTCGGCAATATCGGCTGCGCGGTGCAGATAAGTCAGCATATAAACGTTCCGGTTGTTCACACCGTGGAATTGCTGGACTGGGCAACCGGCGGCCCAGAACCGCTTCATCTCCGCAAGATATAGATATCCATGACCCAGCCATGCGCCGCCCGTGCCGCGGCACGAGCCTTCGCGATCTGCGGTCCCGCTTCCGCAAGGGGGCCGGAATAAATCATCTGCCTTTCCAAGCCCAGATAAGCGCCCCACCAGATGGTGATGCCTTCCGGTGCCAATGCCTCGAA
>JAGWIL010000506.1 GCA_028866335.1 Rhodospirillales bacterium | reverse complement strand
GGGCGAGTGCTGAAATTAGTTATGTGAGTGCTGAGGACGCGCGGGCCGCTTGCCTGGCCCAGGGTTTCGCCAAGGCACCGGTGAAGCAGACCGCGCTGGCGCTGCGCTGGAATGGCAGCGCCATGAGGGTTACGCCCGCGTTTAATTTTGCGCCTGCCCCGTAGGCGGTGGCCCGCCCAGGGCATGAACCAGACGGTCCAGCAGGAGGCCGGTACCGTGTTCGCGCGCACCCTTGTCCTCATAGCCATCCAGGAAGCTGCCTTGCTCGGTCACGGTGAGACGGGTTCCCGCAGCTTCCGGGGTTAGCTCCAGTGTGGCGAGAGACACGGAGATTCTGACGCCGTTCAGATGCAGCTCATAGGCATAAACCAGCCGCCGGTTGGGCAGGACCTCGAAATACACGGCATCGAAAATTGATTCCGTGCCGTCCGCCCATCTTCCATGCACGTGCTCCCGCCCGCCGGGCTTAGCCTCCATATGCCTGGCAAGGATTTGCTGCCCGGTGCCGCCCGCGAACCAGCGGGATTTCGCTTCTAGGTTAGTGAGCGCGTGGAACACCGCCGCTGGCGGTGCGGGAAGCTGGCGTTCCAGTGTGAAACTGCCGTGCACCGCCGGGGTGGCGAGGCGTTCGGCCTCCCGGCCAAGCTGCGCCAGCGTGGAGCTCCAGCCTGCTTCGGCGCCTTTGAGCGCGCCAAGGGCCTCGGCGGCGAAGATTTCGTATTCTTGCACCACGCGCAGCCGGGTTCCATTTGCTTCTTCAGCCAATGTTATGGTGGTGACGGCGCTGAAGAGCTTTCCGGAGGGTCCGTCGGCGGTGCCGGCGAAGACGATTTTTTCCGGCTCCACCACTTCGGTGAAACGGCAGCGCATCCAATGCTGCGTGCCATCCGGCAGGCGCATACATACCTCGAAACGTCCGCCTGTGCGCAGCTCAACCACGGCTTCCGGCACGGTAATGCCTTCTGGCGCGAACCAGCGTTTCACGAAAGCGGCGTCGCTCCAAGCGCGGAAGATAGCTTCCCGGGGCGCGTTCAGCAACCGGGACATCACCAATGGCTCCGGCTTCATGCCGGGTTGAAACTCATCCATTCCCCTGATCCTTGTTTTGCAATTCGTTGAGATAGGCTTCCAGCCGGTCTAGCCGGTGCTCCCATTCCGCGCGGCGGGCGGAAAGCCAATCCTGCGCGGTGTTGAGCGCCTGCGGGTTGATTTCGCAGGTGCGGACCCGCCCGGATTTGCGCGAGAGGGTTAAGCCCGCATTTTCCAGCACCGCCAGAT
>JAGWIL010000505.1 GCA_028866335.1 Rhodospirillales bacterium | reverse complement strand
GCGTAAATCCGTGCATGAGCCGATGCAGACCGGCATCAAGGCCGTCGACGTGCTGGTGCCCGTGGGGCGCGGCCAGCGTGAGCTGATCATCGGCGACCGCCAGACCGGCAAGACCGCGCTGATCATCGACACGATCATCAACCAGAAGGCCGTGAACGCCACGGGCGATGAGAGCAAGAAGCTCTATTGCATCTATGTTGCTGTCGGCCAAAAGCGCTCCACCGTGGCGCAGCTGGTGCGCACGCTGGAAGAATATGGCGTGATGGAATACTCCATCGTCGTTGCCGCCACCGCCTCCGACCCGGCGCCGATGCAGTATCTGGCCCCGTACACCGGCTGCACCATGGGCGAATATTTCCGTGATAACGGGATGCACGCTCTGATCGGCTATGACGATCTTTCCAAGCAGGCCGTGGCGTACCGCCAGATGTCCCTGTTGCTGCGCCGCCCGCCGGGCCGCGAGGCGTATCCGGGTGACGTATTCTACCTGCACTCTCGCCTGCTGGAGCGCGCGGCCAAGATGTCCGACGAATACGGCGCGGGCTCGCTGACCGCCCTGCCGGTGATCGAGACCCAGGCCGGTGACGTTGCCGCCTATATCCCGACCAACGTGATCTCCATAACCGATGGCCAGATCTTCCTGGAGACGGAGTTGTTCTTCAAGGGCATTCGCCCTGCCATTAACGTGGGTCTTTCCGTGTCCCGCGTTGGGTCCGCCGCGCAGATCAAGGCGATGAAGCAGGTGGCTGGCAAGATTAAGCTGGACCTCGCGCAGTACCGCGAAATGGCGGCCTTCGCGCAGTTCTCGTCCGACCTTGACCCCGCGACCCAGAAGCTGCTGGCCCGTGGTGCCCGCCTGACCGAGCTGCTCAAGCAGCCGCAGTTCAAGCCGCTTTCGGTTACCGAGCAGGTGATCTCGGTGTTTGCCGGCACGCGCGGCTATCTGGATAGCATTCCGGTGGACAAGATCGGCGCGTTCGAGGCCCAGCTGCTCTCCGATATCAAGGCGAACGCACCAGAGATCGTGAACGCCATCGATGCCGATCAGCAGATTAAGCCGGAGACGGAAAAGGCGCTGATCGCGTTTATCGAGAACCTGCTGCGCGTTTTCGGATAAGCCGATGCCCTCGCTGAAAATCCTGCGCAACCGGATCAACAGCGTCAAATCGACGCAGAAGATCACGAGTGCGATGAAGATGGTGGCGGCGGCCAAGCTCCGCCGCGCGCAGGCGCAGGCTGAGGCATCCCGCCCTTATGCCGTGCGCATGGCGGAAATGCTGGC
>JAGWIL010000504.1 GCA_028866335.1 Rhodospirillales bacterium | reverse complement strand
ACGGCAGCAGTGGCCAGAGAGTCGGTACCAGAAATTCCCGCCTGCCATAACGCAGTGTCCTCGGTGTAAAGCGTGGTGGTGTTCTCCAGCGCCGCCAATGTGGCGTAAATTTCCAATATGGCGGGGCCGGAGACCACCCGCTCCGCCGAAACATGTCCATGCTTGGCGCGCAGGCGCAGAAGTAGCGCATCCTCAAACTCATCCAGCGGTGCGAAACTGGCATGTCCGCCTTCGCCCTCTATCACATGGGCTTTGCCGTTTTGGCGCAGCACATGCGCCACGCCCAGCCCGGTGCCGGGGCCGAGTACGGTAATCACCCCATTTTCTGGCAGGTTTTTCTCCGGCCCTGCCAGATGCAGATAGTCCTGCGGCTGGAGCTGGGACAGCGCGTGGCCCACGGCACCAAAATCGTTCACGAAGCGCAGCGTATTCAGCCCCAATTGCGCCCGCAGCGCGGCAGGGCGCAAAACCCAGGGGTTGTTGGTGAGCTTCAGCGCCTCGCCGTGCACCGGCCCGGCAATGGCGATTGCAGCCTCCCGGGGGGCTGTGCGCCCCAGCGCTGCCTCAAACGCCGCCCAGGCACCGGCAAAACTTTCGTGGTCTTTGGCTTTTATCTTCACGGCCTCGCTCAACGCGAGGATTTTTCCGCCCTCAATTTCGGCGATACAGAACCGCGCATTCGTGCCGCCGATATCCCCCGCGACGATGTCTCGTTTTCTTGGCATTGTTCTTATGTGTTTTGTTCACGCCAGGATGGAAGAGGTGATCGGTGGATTTACTTTATATTCCACGACCATGCGGCGGGGCGTTACCCCAGCCGCGCTTCAATCATTAACCGTTTCATCTCCGCGATGGCGGCGGGCAGGCCGATCAGCAATGCCTCACCCATGAGGTAGTGGCCGATATTCAGCTCAATTATTTCCGGCAGGGCGGCAATGGGCGTTACGTTGGCGAAAGTAAGACCGTGCCCGGCATGGCATTCCAGCCCCACATGGGCGGTGAGCCTGGCACCTTCGGTCAGCCGTTCCAGCTCCCCCAATTTGCCATTGGCATAGGCGCCAGTGTGCAGTTCCACCACCTGCGCGCCCACTTCGGCGGCGGCGTGAATCTGGTCTGGTTCCGGGTCCACGAACAGAGAAACGCGGATGCCCGCATCCTTCAGCCGGGCGATGGCCGGGCGCAGGCTATCGCGGTGGTTGGCTACATCCAGCCCGCCCTCGGTGGTGATCTCCGCCCGGCGCTCCGGCACAATGCAACAGCCATGCGGCTTCAGCCTTGTGGCGAT
>JAGWIL010000091.1 GCA_028866335.1 Rhodospirillales bacterium | reverse complement strand
TGATGGTCGAAGCGGTTATTGGTGGCGTCTGAAATCAAGCCCACATCGAAGACAATATCGCCGGTTTCGATAAGCTCCTGCTTTCGGGTGCGCAGCAGAACATGGTCCTCGCCCGGTTTGGAAAGGCCCAGCGCCAGGCGCAGCACGGCATAGGCGAACACCTCGTCGCAATGGAACTTGCCGCTATGGGTGATGAGCAGCGGGGTTTTCTTGTCAGTCATATTCATTCCTAGCTATGCAAGCCGGGGGCTTCCTGCCCCGTGCGTGCGACATATTCGGTGTAGCCGCCATCATATTGATGCAGGCCATCAGGCGTGAGTTCCAGAACGCGATTGGAAAGGGCGGCGAGGAAATGCCGGTCATGCGAAACAAACAGCATGGTGCCTTCATAATTCGCCAGCGCCTTGATGAGCATTTCCTTGGTGGCGAGGTCCAGATGGTTGGTCGGCTCGTCCAGCACCAGAAAATTCGGCGGGTCGAACAGCATCAACGCCATCACCAGCCGGGCTTTCTCCCCGCCGGAGAGCACGCGCACGCGTTTTTCCACCTCGTCGCCGGAAAAGCCGAAGGCACCCGCCAAAGCGCGCAAGCTGCCCTGGCCAGCATGGGGAAAGGCATTGTCCAGCGCTTCGAAAACCGTGGCCTCGCCATCCAGCAGATCCATGGCGTGCTGGGCGAAATAACCCATCTTCACGCTGCCGCCGAGCGTCACGCTGCCTGCATCCGGCGTGGCTGTGCCGGTGACGAGCTTCAGCAGCGTGGATTTGCCGGCACCGTTAATGCCCAGCACGCAAGCGCGTTCCTTGCGGCGGATAAGAAGGTCCAGATTGTCATAGATGGTTTTGCTGCCATAGGCTTTTGAAACGCCGCGCAGATTGGCCACATCATCGCCCGATCGCGGGGCGGGTTTGAAATCGAACTCGATGGTCTGGCGGCGTTTGGGCGGTTCCACGCGCTCGATCTTGTCCAGCTTTTTCACGCGGCTTTGCACCTGGGCGGCGTGGGAAGCGCGGGCCTTGAAGCGCTCGATAAAGGCGATCTCCTTGGCTAGCATCGCCTGCTGGCGCTCAAACTGCGCCTGCTGGTGCTTCTCGTTCAACGCCGCCTGGCGGGCATAAAATTCGTAATTGCCGGAATAGCTGTTGAGATTGCCGGCATCGATCTCGATAACCTTGTTGATGATGCGGTTCATGAATTCGCGGTCGTGCGAGGTCATTAATAGCGCGCCGTCATAGCCAGCCAAAAATTGCTCCAGCCAGATCAGGCTTTCAAGGTCCAGATGGTTGGAGGGTTCGTCCAGCAGCATCACGTCTGGCCGCATGAGCAGGATGCGGGCGAGGGCCGCGCGCATCTTCCACCCGCCGGAGAGGCGGCCGACATCGCCTTCCATCATCTCCTGGGAAAAGCCGAGCCCGTGCAGCACCTCGCGCGCCTTGGCATCCAGCGCGTAGCCGCCCAGCTCCTCAAACCTTGCCTGCACCTCGCCGAAGCGCTCCAGAATGGCTTCCATCTGCTCGAACTTGTCCGGGTCCGCGAGGTCGGCTTCAAGCTGGGCGAGCTCGGCGGCCACCGCACTCACCGGCCCGGCGCCGTTCATCACCTCCGCCACGGCGCTGTGGCCTGCCATCTCGCCCACATCCTGGCTGAACAGGCCGATGGTGATGCCCTTATCGGTTAAAATCTGGCCTTCATCCGGCTCATCCTGCCCGGTGATGAGCCGGAAAAGCGAGGATTTGCCTGCCCCGTTGGGGCCGACCAGGCCGATCTTCTCGCCCTTCTGCAACGCCGCCGAGGCCTCGATGAAAATGAGGCGGGGGCCGTTCTGCTTGCTGATATTGTCCAGGCGGATCACTTAAAAACCTCGGCGGTGGGAAGCTGCCGGGGGTATTAGAGCAGTTTGCCCAGGGCGTGAACCTGCGGGCAGTTATTCGTAATCGGCGATGCTGTCTCCCGCGTTTAGCGCCGCGCCTTGCGCTGCCTTCTGCCGGATGGTGCCGGGGCGGGGGGCGGTGATTTGCACCTCCATCTTCATCGCCTCCATCACGGCAATCAATTGGCCCGCCTGCACCTCGGCCTTGTCCGCCACTTTCCAGGCCAGGATGCTGCCCGCAACGGGGGCTTTTATCGCATTCTCCGGCGCGGCTTGGGGAGCCGCGACGGCGGGGGCAGCGGCAAGCCCGGCCAGGAAGGCGCGGGGCAGGCCGATCTCGTGGCGTTTACCGTTAATTTCCATTGGCAGGCGGAGCAGCGTGTTGTCCTCCAACGGGGCCGGGCGTGGGGCTGGAGCGAAACGGGCCTGGAACTCAGTCTCGATCCAGCGCGTGTGCACGGCAAAGCCGTTTTCGCCCGTGAAATCCGGGTGGTTTAGCACCGCCTGATGAAAGGGCAGCACGGTGGCGGGGCCTTCGATAATAAATTCGTCCAAGGCACGCCGCGCGCGGGCGAGGGCTTCATCGCGGGTTTTGCCGGTGACGATAAGTTTGGCGATGAGCGAATCATATTGGCCGGGGATGATGGAGCCGGAGGCCACCCCGCTATCCAGCCGCACGCCGGGGCCGCTGGGGGGTGCAAACCGGGTAATGAGGGCAGGCGTGGGCAGGAAGCCCTTGGCCGGGTCCTCGGCGTTGATGCGAAATTCAATGGCGTGGCCGCGCGGCGGGGCTGCGGAAAATGCCAGCGCCTTGCCTTCAGCGATACGAAATTGTTCGATTACGATGTCAACGCCGGTGGTTTCCTCCGTCACCGTGTGTTCCACCTGCAGCCTGGTGTTCACTTCAAGAAACGAAATTGTGCCGTCCTGCCCCAGCAAAAATTCTACCGTGCCTGCACTTGAATACTTAGCCGCCGCGCAGATGCGTTTGGCGGAATCCTCGATTATGTGGCGTTGTGCATCGGTTATGAAAGGCGCTGGCGCTTCCTCGATCAGTTTCTGGTTGCGGCGCTGAAGGGAGCAGTCCCGTGTGCCGAGCACCAGCACGTTGCCGTGCGTGTCGGCGATGATCTGCGCTTCGATATGCCGGGGGTGTTCCAGAAACCGTTCCATATAGCATTCGCCACGACCGAAAGCGGTGATCGCCTCGCGTTTGGCGGAATCATAAAGCTCCGCCACCTCCTCAAGTTTTCTGGCCACTTTCATGCCGCGGCCGCCGCCGCCATAGGCAGCCTTAATGGCGATGGGCAAGCCGTGCTGTTTGGCAAAAGCCACAGCGTCTTCCGCCGTTTCCACCGGCCCAGAACTGCCCGCCACCAAAGGCGCGCCAACCGATTGCGCGATGCGGCGGGCGGAAACTTTGTCGCCCAATGCAGCGATCACATCCGCGTCCGGGCCGATCCACACCAGCCCGGCATCCGTCACCGCGCGGGCAAATTCCGCACGTTCTGAAAGAAAGCCATAGCCGGGATGCACCGCATCCGCCTCAGCGCGCTGGGCGATTTGCAAAAGCTTGTTGATGTCGAGATAGGTTTCAGCCGGCGATGCGCCGTGCAGCGCATAGGCTTCATCTGCCAGTTGTACGAACAGCGCCTCCGCATCCGGGTCTGCATACACCGCGACAGATTGCACCCCGTAATCCTTGCAGGCGCGGATGACCCGCACGGCGATCTCGCCACGGTTCGCGATGAGGATTTTTTTCATGGCGTAATGTCCTGAAACGGGGCGATGGGGCGGAAACGGATTTTAGCGCCCACGGGAATTTGCCCGGCGAGATTGAGATGATATTCCGTCACCACGCCGATGACGGGGTAGCCACCGGTTAGCGGGTGGTCTGCCAGGAACAGCAAAGGTTTGCCATCAGTAGGCACCTGCACTGCGCCGCGCACCACCGCTTCGCTGGGCAGTTCCTCCATCCTGATGCGGGCAAGGCTTGTGGCTGCGTTCAGCCGCAGGCCGATACGGTTGGATTGCGGTGTAACCTGCCAGTCTGTGTTGGCCAGCAGCTCCAGCGCTTCTTCGGTGAACCAGTCTGCTCGCGGGCCGAGAGTGAGGTCCAGTGTTACGGTCTCACCTTGTTTCGGAAAAACGAAGGCAGAGGCTTCGTGCAGAGAAACAGCGGTGAGGTTTGCCGCTTCCCGCACAGCCAGCACCCGCCCCGCGCCCACCGGCTCCGGCCCGATTTCTGATAATGTATCTCTTGAGGCGCTGCCGAGGGTTTTTTCAATTTTGAAACCACCGCGTACGGCGAGATAGCTGCACATACCGGCCTCTGCGTTGGTCAGCGTTATTTCATCCCCCGCTTCCAGCGCGATGGGTGCGTAAGGTTCCGCACGCAGAACCTGCCCGGCGGCGCTGCAAAGCCGGATGCCGCGCGGTGCCCCGGCAAGGCCGATCACCGCCGCCCCATTGCTGCGAAAACTTATGCCTGCGGTGAGTTCCAGGCAGGCTGTGGCTTCATCATTGCCAACAAGGCGGTTGGCGGATTTGAGCGCGCTACGATCCAGCGCGCCAGAGATTGAAACGCCCTGGCGCGCCTCGCCAAACCGCCCGAGATCTTGCAACAAGGCGGGCAGCGGGGCGGCGAGGATGGTGAACTGCACCGCGTTTGCTTTTGCTTCGGGTGCTTCAGCCATAGGCGCGGCGGGAATAGAAAATTCCCTTTTGGCGGAAGCAAGATTAACAAACCGCACGCGGTAGCCTGGTTGGAAATAAGCCGGTGGGTTGCGGGAGAGGTCCCACATCTTTAGCGGCGTGGTGCCGATGAGCTGCCAGCCGCCGGGGCTGGCGCGCGGGTAGACGCCAGTGAATTCCCCCGCCAGCGCCACCGCGCCTGCCGGAATGCGGGTGCGCGGGGTTTTGCGGCGCGGCACGGCCAAGGCGGCATTCCCGCCCACCAGATAGCCAAAGCCGGGGGCAAAACCGCAAAACGCCACGAGATATTCGGCTTCGCCATGGCGGCGGATAATCTCGGCTACGCTCAACCCGGTAAGCGCGGAGACCTCAGGCAAATCTTCGCCGTCATATAGCACCGGCACCTCCACAAGCGGGCCATCCGGCGGCGGTGCTGAATCAATATCCAGTCTTGTAATCTGCCCCGCCAGTACCTCTGCTTTTACAATTTCTGGCGTGAAGCGGAGCAGCAACGTGCGCGCTGCCGGAATAATTTCCTCAACGCCCGGCATGGCGTTTTCCCGCAGCGCGTGCAAAAGCCCCTGCGTTTCCTCAAGGTTTTGCAGCTCAACCATGAAGCTGTGGCGGTTTACCGGCAGGATGCGCATGTCAGGCAAAGGCTTTAACCGCTATGCCTTCCGCCTCCAGCACATGCCGGATGGTTCGCGCCATGGCCACTGCATTGGGGCTGTCGCCATGCACGCAGATGGACCCTGCCGCGATCCTCAACGCCGTGCCGTCATTAGCGGTGAGCACACCTTTGCGCACAAAGTTCAGCATACGCTGTGCGGCTTGGTCTGCATCATGCAGCACGGCGCCGGGGTCGCGGCGGGAAACGAGGAGACCTTGCGGCGTGTAGCCACGGTCTGCGAAAATTTCGGGCATCACATTCAGCCCTTCGGCGCGGGCAAGCTCCAGCCCCGGCGTACCGGCAAGGCCCATTAGCACCAGTGCGGGGTCAAGCATTTTAATGGCCTTTATAACCGCGAGGCTCTGGCGCTCATTATGCGCGATATGATTATAAAGCGCGCCGTGGGGTTTTACGTAGCGCACTTCTGTACCCGCTGCTTTGGCCATGCCCATCAGCGCGCCGATCTGATAGATAACGTCGCCAATCAGCTCCTCGCTGGTTAAATCCATGTCTCTCCGGCCGAAGCCCGCGCGGTCTGGGTATGAGACATGCGCGCCGATGGTAACATTGCGGGCTGCCGCGTGCCGCACGGTTTTCAACATTCCCGCCGGATCGCCGCCATGAAACCCGCAGGCGATATTGGCGCTGGAGACGATGCTGAGCATCGCTGCGTCATCGCCCATTGCCCAGGCACCGCAGCCTTCGCCAATATCGCTGTTCAAATCCACGCTTGCCATGTGTTGCGTTACCCTTCGCCCAGCCGCACGGGCGAGTATAGATTACCTGCGGGGCCAAACCAATCCGCGGGTGCTGGCGGGCGCTGGCGCGGGCGTGTAGGCTGCCGCCATGCCCTTGCAAATGCCCCTGCCGGACCAGCGCATCCTCGCCCGTCGTGACGAGATTATCGCGGCATTGCGCCATATTGTGCCCGGTGAGGGCGTGATCGACCGCGCGGACGAGCTGCGCCCTTACGAGACCGATGCCCTCACCGCCTATCGCCAGCCGCCGATGCTGGTGGTGTTGCCGGAAACGGTGGCGCAGGTGGCGGCGATTCTCAGCTATTGCCACGCGCAGAAAATCAAGGTGGTGCCACGTGGTTCCGGCACCTCGCTTTCCGGCGGGGCACTGCCGCTGGCGGATGCGGTGCTGCTCGGCATGAGCAAGTTCAAGAAAATTCTGGAAGTGGATTACGAAGACCGGCTGGCGGTGGTGCAGCCGGGTGTAACCAACCTCGCCATCACCAAAGCGGTGGAAGGCGAGGGGTTTTATTACGCGCCAGACCCTTCCAGCCAGATTGCGTGCTCGATTGGCGGCAATGTGGCGGAGAACTCCGGCGGGGTGCATTGCCTGAAATATGGCCTCACCACCAATAACGTGCTGGGCGTGCAGTTCGTGACCATGGAAGGCGAGAT
>JAGWIL010000090.1 GCA_028866335.1 Rhodospirillales bacterium | reverse complement strand
GGTGAAGCATCTGGCCGCTGCGAAGTTCCGCAATGCCGGGCAGGTTTGCATTGCGCCAACCCGCTTCCTGGTACAGGAGGGCGTGTACGAACCGTTCTTAGAAAAATTCGTGGCCAAATGTGAGGCCATCAAACTTGGCGACGGCATGGCGGCAGATACGACAATGGGTCCGCTGGCCAATGACCGCCGCGTGAGCGCAATGGAAGGCTTTATTGCTGACGCCGTTGGCAAAGGTGCGAAGCTGCGCACCGGCGGCAAGCGCTCTGGCAATAAGGGCTATTTCTTTGAGCCGACGGTGTTAACCGATATTCCTGCCGATGCGCGGGTAATGCACGAAGAGCCGTTCGGCCCACTGGCGTTGGTGCTGCCTTTCCAGAGCTATGAGCAGGCAATCACTGAGGCCAACCGGCTTGAATATGGCTTGGCGGCGTATGCATTTTCCAGAAATTCCGCAAAGGTTGCGGCCCTTGGTGCAGATATTGAATCGGGCATGATTACAATCAATCATCTGGGTCTGGCACTGCCGGAAACACCTTTCGGCGGCATCAAGGATTCGGGCTATGGTTCTGAAGGTGGCGCAGAGGGGCTGGAACCTTATCTGGTAACCAAATTCGTTTCACAGATCGGGGCCTGATTCACCAGGGCAGATATTTAAACCATCTTTTCTCAAGAAAGGATGGTTTGCTTTTTCTTGATCTCTTCGATGGCCCGTAGAAACGCCTCGTCTGCGTTCAGGGTGGTCGTATCGATCAGAATTGCATCTTCGGCCGGGATGAGCGGTGCGGCGGTGCGCGTGCGATCTGCTTCATCACGCGCCGCCACATCCGCGACAACTTCCCCCAGCGGTATATTTTCGCCCTTCGCGTTGAATTCCGCCTGGCGGCGCTTTGCCCGCGCTTCCACGCTGGCGGTCACGAAGAGTTTCACGTCCGCATGGGGGAAGATCACGGTACCAATATCCCGCCCATCCAACACTGCGCCATTAGCGTTGGCATATTCGCGCTGGTAAGCGAGCAATGCGGCCCTTACGGCGGGAATTGAGGCGACTTGGCTTGCGGCTTTAGAGGTTGCTGCATCGCGCAGGTCAGTACGGGCTGTGTCTGCTTCGGTCAGGGCTTTGGCGGCGGCTGTTGCTGCCTTGTCGTCCTCTGGATCGCCCCCGGCTTCGAGTACTCGTTTGGCTGTGGCACGGTAGAGCAACCCGGTATCCAGGTAGGGCAGATTGAGCGTTGCGGCGAGGCGCTTTGCCAGAGTGCCTTTTCCGGCGGCGGCAGGGCCGTCAATGGCGATGATGATCATGCTGCCGTCATCTCGGCTCCAAGCCCGCGCATGAGCTTAAGAAAGCCTGGAAAAGACGTGTCTATGAAACTTGCATCGTCGATTTGCACGGGTTGAGAGGAAATTTGACCCAGAACCAGAGCGGACATGGCAAGGCGATGGTCCATGTGAGTTTCCACAAGCCCTCCGCCTGGGATGGTGCCAGTGCCATGCACAATCAGGTCATCACCTTCGATCTCCACCTCCACCCCGTTCACGCGCAGCATTGCGGCGGTGGCAGTAAGACGATCGGATTCTTTTACCCTTAGCTCAGAGAGACCTCGTAACTGCGAGGTGCCGCGCGCGGCGGCACAAAGAACGGCAAGGATTGGGTATTCGTCGATCATGCTGGGGGCGCGCTCGGGCGGCACGTCCACGGCGCGAAGCTCTGAGAAGCTGGCCGTGAGGTCGCCCACAGGCTCGCCGCCTTCGGTGCGCTGGTTTGCCACGGCAAGCTCGGCTCCCATCTCCCGCAGCACGAGGAACAAGCCGGTGCGCAGCTTGTTAAGGCCGACATTGGCGATGGTGACCACGCTGCCCGGCACCAGTAAGGCTGCCGCCACGGGGAAGGCGGCGGAAGAGGGGTCGCCCGGCACAGCAACATCGGCGGCACGTAGCTCCGGCTGGCCTTTCAAACGAATGTGTCGGCCAGATCCGGCCTCAGTTACCGTTATTTCGGCACCAAAGTGACGGAGCATATTTTCGGAGTGGTCGCGGGTGGGTTCGGGTTCCTCAACCTCCGTGTAGCCCGGTGCGTTCAGCCCAGCGAGCAGCACAGCGGATTTAACCTGGGCGGAGGCTACCGGCAGCCGGTAGGAAAGCGGCATCGGGTCTTGTGCGCCGAGAATCGTCAGCGGCAGACGATTGCCCGCGCGGGCAAAGAATTGCGCGCCTGTAGCGATAAGGGGGTCGATCACGCGGCCCATTGGGCGTTTACGGAGCGAGGCGTCGCCGGTCATCACAACATAAAGCGGATGTGTAGAAAGAATCCCCGCCAGAAGCCGCGCTGCCGTACCGGAATTACCCATATCCAGCACATCTGCCGGTTCGATGAGGCCGCCGAGTCCTCGGCCGGAGACAAGCCAGTCCGCACCGTCGCGGGTGATTTCGGCACCTAGGGCCCGCATTGCTGCGGCGGTTCGCAGCACGTCCTCGCCCTCCAGCAAGCCGGAGATGCGGGTTTGGCCTACAGCCAATGCGCCGAACATTAAGGCGCGATGGCTGATGGATTTGTCGCCTGGCACGCTAATCTGGCCAGAAAGGCCGTGTGCAGGGCTGCTGGATTGGTAGGGGCGTGGAGGAAGCTGGGCCATGCCCGCGCTTAGCATGGCTCAACGTGTTTGACATAGAAGCGATGGCATGGCATCGCGCCGCGCTTATTGATGCGGCTCACTCACCCGAGGTTTGACATGGCAAAACCCGAACTTGGCGAAAAACACACTTGCGTCTCTTGCGGGGCGCGATTCTTCGATCTTGGCAAGCAACCGGTCTTGTGCCCAAAATGCGGAACCGAGCAGCCTTTTGAGCAACCGCGGTTGAAGCGGACAGCGCCCTTGCCGGAAGAGCAGAAAAAGGTGGTGAAGCCGGCGCTTGACCCAGATGATGTGGACGTGGAAGTGCCTGATGATAGTGATGATGATGACATTCTCGAAGATGCCGACGATTTAGATGACGATACCGATGTGATCGACGCTGATATCGACGTGCAGACCGAGGGCGGTGACGACGAGCGTTAAACCGCCGCAGACAGACGGGCATTCTAAAGCTCTTCCGGCGCTTGCCGGAAGGGCTTTATTTATGGGCCGGCGCCCAATGCGATGCGTCGTGCAGGTCGAGCCTACGACTCGGATTTGCCCAGGCTCCAAATAATCGGGTGGTGAGCGTTACCGGCGGATTAAGGGCCGGTGAGGCGTCCAGCTTTAACGCCAGAGTCGAATCAAACAGATCGATGTCGCCAGTTGCTAAGATTTTGCCAGACGGTGCCAAGAGTATCGCTTGGGAAAGGCTACAATTGCCTTTGTCTATGGTGGCTGCAAGGCTCATGGTGGTAAAGGGTGTGCTGCCGCTTTTGAAAGCTGTGGTAAGAGCGAGTTGATTCGCCTTACCCATTGCTGCTGCTATGCCAGGCAGAGATATTCCGCTTAGGCTGCCATTTTTGATGCTGAAAGTGGCGTTGCCACTTAGGGTTGCTGTCATGGCCTTGGCGCTATAGCCCTGCGCGGAAAGGCTGGCGGAAGCTGTGGCTTGACCATGATCGACTGTAAACAGATAATTTTTATTAAAATCCAATGTGTTGACGTCGATGTTTTGCGCCAGCACTTTTATATTTAAAGCTGGAGGCACGTTGTTGGAGACGCTTAGATACGCGCTGCCAGAAACACTTCCTTTGCCAAAGCTTGCACTTGAGAGTGTGAGGCTCGCATTATCTGGTGCCATTGTGAGGGTGGCTACGCTTGGCCCAAAAATATGCTCGCCCGCGTAGAGAAGTTGCCCAATTTTCCAGGTAACAACGCCGGAGAACGGTAGATTGTTGGGAATTTGCAACCGCGGCGGTACAGGCGGTAAAACTAATGTTCCGGCATCTATCTGGCCAATTATACGGCCTTTGCTTTCCAGTAGCTGCCCCGACGCGTTCAATAGCCCGGCGCTGAGCACGAAATCACTCAACCCAAAATTATGCGGTGCAGCGATAAACCTTGCATCGAGTGACAATGCGCCCGGGCCAGGAAAGGCCAATGCTGGGTCGTTTGAATTCGCAATGCATTTCTGCCCAACCCGTTGAAACGGGTATCCGGGCACTGGAGCCATGTTTGCACAGCCTTCGTTGAACCCCAGGAGTTTCATTGCCGCGATAGCATTCGGGTGGCGGAGTGACACCGCGCCGCTAAGCGTCGGCCTTGTAAGATCAATAACAGGCGCAGCAGTTAGCGTAAAATCACCAAGCTTCGCGACGGCGCTGGTGGAAAGCGCATTGGGCGGGCCCGCGGCGGCTACCAACAGGTTTAGGTGCGCGCGTAATAGCCCTGGTGGCAGTTTGAAATACGCGGGCACCAAGGCAGCTAAGGGCGATGCGGATGGCACATCAAGAAAGGCATGAGCAGAATTGACTTTGAAACTGTCACCAAGCGTCACGTTGCCGCCTGCGATTCCATCATATAAATTCGCAGATGCTCTGCGGATATTCAGTGAGCCATCAAAAGCCGCATCTACGAATAGATTGGTGAATTTCACTTGTCCAGCATCGGCGTGTTCAGCAGTTAATTCACCTTCAGCGACGAAATTTTTGTCCAGCGGCTTTTGACCAAACCAAGCAGCTAGGGGCGTGAGAGCCAGCCGGTCGAAAGCAAGTTTAAAGGCCGCATGGCCGGGAGATAGGTTGATCTGACCATTTACATGGTCCTGTCCCAACGTGCCGGAAAGCGATTTAAGCTCCGGGGATGTACGATTTCCGTCGAGATTGGCCTGCAAATGCGCGGTTGCCCAAGCGGTCTCTGGCGGGAGACCAAAGGCAGAGGTCATAGCAGACAAATCTGGTGCGGAAAGGCTGATATGGCCAGAAAGACGCGCATCAGGCGTCATGGCCAGGTTGCCGGTTAAACTGCCGCCGCCCGGCAACCCGAGCGACAAGTCGTTGACCAGGCTGCCATGAGGGCCAGTGCTGAATATTCCGCGGAAGGCGGAGAATTTTTTATTAAAAATTAACGGATTGGCGACGTTTAGCTGAATCTGGGTAGAGAAATTTGGTAGCCAGGCGGCCTGGAGATAGGAAAGTTGACTGAAATCAATATCATTGCCTGTGACGTTGGCCTTAAGCGTAAGTGGATTAAAGCTCAGTTTCGCGTTGCCGGAAGCAGTTATCTTGCTGCTATTAAAAGAAAAACTTGATGTTGAAATGCCATCAGCGTTAGCCTCGATCTGCATTTTGCCAGCCATGCCGGTTGGCAGGCGTAGTGTGAGTGCTCCGTGCAGCTCGCTTTGTGTATTTAAGGTGCCAGAAAGGATGGCTTCGGCGCCAAAGGCTGTTCCTTGGATAGAGAGCGGAGCCGAATTGTCGCTTGCCGTTTTGCCGATTGCAACGCTGAGCGAGACAGGATGTTGGGTTAATTGCCCTGTTCCTGAAACGCTGAAGCTTCCACCGGGGCTTGTGAATAGATCAGCATTTACTCCGGTGAAATCCACGGCGCCGAAGCGGATAAGTCCATTGTTAATGTGAGCGTGTAGCGCAGCCAGCCATGGCGGTGGAGCGACGGCGCTGACCCCACCCGGCAGTGGCCATGGGAAGGAGATTGTCGGCGTGTCCAGGTCAAGCGTTTGAACCGCGATTTGGCCGTGCAGCAAAGGGGGCAATGCAAGGTCTAACGCCAAGGCATGCGCGGTAATAACTTCCTTGTTTGGCCCTGTGATGGTGATGCCCGAGGCCGTGATCTCAGGTTGCGGCCAATAAGAGAGGCTTAGCGCCCCATTAATATGAACGTCTCGGCCGGTTAGCCTGGAGGCGAAAGCCTCAACTGCAGCGCGATGCTTTGGAGCGGCTACAAAAGCCGGCAACGCCAACAAAAACGCGGCAATTATGAGCACAAACGCCAAAGGCGCCGCCCAGAAGAGGTGTATACGCTTCAAGATAAACCGCGAACCCGTCTTTCGTTCACCAAATTGAGAGCAATAGCCCTTAAATCCCGCCGTGGTGATGTCTCATTGTGTGATTGGGTTCAAGGGCCGAGCTGTGCTAAGGCGGACAATATGAGTTATTGGGGGAAGTTTATTGGCGGCATGGCGGGCTTTGCCATGGGCGGTCCAGTAGGTGCTTTATTTGGCGCGGCGCTTGGCCATGCGGCGGATGAGGGAAAATTAAATGGGCTTGCGGCCGGTGTTTCTGGCTTTGCAGAGCGCGTGGCCCCGGTTGATCCGCTAAAGCTGGCTTCGATGTTGGGCAGGCGTGACCAGGTATTTGCGATTGGGGTCACGGTATTGGCCGCCAAGCTGTGTAAATGTGACGGTTCAGTTAGCCGGTTGGAAATAGACTCTTTTAAACAAAGCTTTGCTATCCCTCCTGGCAGCGCGGCCGAGGTGGCGCGGCTGTTTGATAATGCTCGAGAAAGCTCCTCCGGTTATGAAACTTATGCAATCCAGCTTGGTCAGGCCTTTTCTGACGAAAAGGCTGTGTTGGAGCAAGTTTTGGCTGGATTGTACCAAATCGCCAGGGCAGATGGACCGGTGAATGGAGCGGAGGCGGATTTCCTCTCGCGTGTGGCTTTTGGTTTTGGCCTCAACGATGCCGCGACACACCGTGCCGGGCGCGGAGCGCCAATAACTCAAAATTCGGAAGACCC
>JAGWIL010000503.1 GCA_028866335.1 Rhodospirillales bacterium | reverse complement strand
CGCTCCCGCATTTACGACCAGCAACGCGCAAGCGTGAACGCCACCCGTGCAGCCGACCGCAAGGGCCAGGTGGGCACGGGAGACCGCTCCGAGCGCATCCGCACGTATAACTTTCCGCAAGGCCGGGTGACGGACCACCGCATCAACCTTACCCTCCATAAAATCGACCGTGTTATGCTGGGCGAGTTTGACGACATCATCGACGCGCTGATTGCCGAGGACCAGGCGGCACGGCTGGCTGAACAGAATTGATCCCCACTGCCCAGGCATTGGCAGAGATAACCGATCGGCTGAAGCTGGCTGGCATTGAGGAGCCGCGCCGCGAAGCCCGGCTGTTGCTGGCTTTTGCTCTAGGCACCAATGCCGCCGGACTGCTGGCACGGGCCGAGGTGAACCCGCAGGTTTACGCGCAAGCCCTGGCAAGGCGCGCGGCACGCGAGCCCCTGGCCTATATAACTGGCCATAAAGAGTTTTGGGGGTTGGATCTCCATACCTCCGCCGCCACCCTCATCCCCCGGCCAGATACTGAAACCCTGGTGGAGGCTGTGCTTGAGGGCGAGTTCGCCCCCCGCACAATTCTGGATCTCGGCACCGGCACGGGATGCCTGCTACTTGCCTGCCTGCATGAATTCCCGGCCGCCTTTGGCGTGGGTGTGGATTTGAACCCGCAAGCAACAAACCTTGCCCGCAGGAATGCCCAGTGCCTAGGCCTTGGAAACCGCGCCGTGTTTTTAACGGGAAGCTGGGCGAGCGCCCTCGACCACCGATTCGACCTTGTGATCTCCAACCCACCTTATATCGAAAGCGCTGATATTCCCGGCCTCATGCCGGAGGTAGCGGCTTATGAACCAGCCATGGCGCTTGACGGTGGCACAGATGGCCTCGCCGCTTACGCCTCGATTTTTGCCGCTTTGCCGCGTATTTTAGCGCCGGGGGGCATGGCGGTACTTGAACTTGGATCTGGCCAAGCCAAATCAGCTTCTGATTTGGCAAAGAAAGCCGGATTTGACCACAGATTCCGGCGTGACATTTCTGGTATAGACCGAGCTATAATTCTTAAATTTTGCAATTAAGCGATTGGCAGAGCGAGAATTTGCAGCTAATCACAAGAGGCGCGGTTCGCCTTGCCTACGAGTCTCCGATCATTTTGGAGCTAAAAAGGCAATTCATTCACATATCGCTCTGCGCAAACCAGCAAACGAGGATAGACACAAGCCTATGAATATGAAGCGAATGCGTGGACGCAACCATCGTTCAGGCGGTGGTGGCGGTGGCGGTGGCGGATTTCGCAAT
>JAGWIL010000502.1 GCA_028866335.1 Rhodospirillales bacterium | reverse complement strand
TCGCCCGCGCGCAAAGCTGGTTCGAGGCGATTTCGCGCATGGCCCGCGCTTCGGAAATCGGCCCGCTTATCGGCAAGGTTCCCAAAAACGCAGCGCAGGCGGTGCTGGCTGAGGCGACGATCATTCTGCCACTGGAAGGGCTGATCGATTTGGAGGCTGAGAAAAAACGTCTCTCCACCACGCTCGCCAAGGCCGAAGCGGAGCTTGCGAAAGTGCAGGCCAAGCTCGCCAACGCGGATTTCACCGCCCGCGCGCCGGAAGCGGTGCTTGAAGAACATCGCGAACGCGAGCAGAGTTTCACCAACGAGGCACAACGCCTCAGCGCTGCTTTAGGGAGGCTTGCATGATCATCCGCCCCATCCGCCCCAAGGATAAAGCAAAATGGCTGCCGCTCTGGCAGGGTTATTTGCGGTTTTACGAACACGACCTGCCCACAGAGGTAACCGATACGCTATGGGCGCGTTTCTTCGATGCAGCCGAGCCTGTGAACGCTTTGGTGGCGGAGGAAGACGGCGAATTGCTGGGGTTGGTGCATTACATCTTCCACCGCAATACCTGGATGGCGAGCGATGTCTGCTATCTGGAAGATTTATTCACCGCCGAGGCCGCGCGGGGCAAAGGTGTTGGCCGCGCTTTGATCGAGGCGGTTTATGAGCGTGCGCGCGCAGCGGGCAGCGAGCGGGTTTACTGGCTCACGCATGAGACCAACAAAACCGCCCAGTCGCTTTACGACAAAGTGGCAGATAAACCCGGCTTCATCCAATATCGCAAGCAAATTTAAGGTTACGGTGTGGCTCCGGGAGGCGTTATGAATAATTTTTCCATTTTGTTGCTGCTGGTTCTCGCGGCCACGCTTGAGGCAGGCGGTGATGCTCTGGCCCGCACGGCCCTGCACGCCCATGCCATGCCCATGCGGATTGGGTTTTTTGCTGCCGCCGCCGTGGTTTTATTCATTTACGGTGTCACGGTGAATTTGCCGCCATGGGATTTTGGGCGGCTGCTGGGCGTTTACGTGGCGCTGTTTTTCGTGGTGGCGCAGATCATCAATCTGTTCGCCTTCGGCATGCGCCCTAGCCTGCCGATAATCGCTGGCGGCGCGCTCATCCTCGCCGGTGGAATGCTAATGACGTTCTGGAAAGCCTAATCCAGCCCATATGTTGCAAGCACGCGGCTCATCCAATCCAGGATCGCATCGTTTTCTGCCAGCAACGGTGTGGAAGACATCAGCCGCCCCCATTGCAGCGCGCTGAACACAACATGGTCAGCCCAGTTCGGTGTTTCTCCGGCAATAAAACG
>JAGWIL010000089.1 GCA_028866335.1 Rhodospirillales bacterium | reverse complement strand
CGGTGCTCCAGGTTTGCACCTGGTAAAACAGCACGAAGGTGACGATGGGCACCACGCCGACACGATTAAGCAGCGTGTAGAACACATCCACCAGCACGGCTTTTTTGTTGGGCCAGCGTTCAACCGGCCGCCAAAGCTCCAGCGGCAGGCAGACGGCATAGGTGAGCAGCACCGCGAACAGGCCATAAACGCAGATCAGGCACCAATCGAACGCCAGATCGTCCCACGCCATCCAGTGGAAATAATACAGCACCGGCAGCACCGCCCATTGGTCTATATTGCCGGCGATGATGGAGAAAAGGCGGTCGAGACTCTGCATGGTTGCGGGCCTGTATCGGTGGCGGTCAGCGCCGTGGCGCCCCGCGAATATAGGCGCGCCGGGCGAATTTTGCGAGGATTAACGCAGCCGTTCCGCCGTAACCTGGCCCTTCTGCTTCAGCATGGTGCTGAGAAAGATGCCGTGCGGAGAGCGCCCGACCGGGATGGTGGTGTAATCGCCGGTTTCTGGGTCCAGCACCGCCACGGCTTCAGCAAAACGCAATGCGATCCAGATTTTACCATCCGGGGCGATGGCGATGTCATCCGGCCCGCCGGGAAGCGGGTAGGTGCGGATTGGTTTCAGCGTAATGGGGTCCAGTGCGGTGAGCGAGGTTCGGCCGGGGCCACGGTTGGAGACGTAGAGGATGTGCCGCTGCTCATCCAGGAAGATATTATGCGCGCCGTCCCCGGTTTTTTGCCAGCGGGTGATGGCACCGGAGATCGGCTCGATTTCCACCACGCCGCCTTCGCCCATAATGCAGACGAGCACCCGGCCATTGAGCCACAGCACGCCCGCCGGAGTGGTGCCCACTTTCACGCGCCAGCGTTCGGTCATGGTGGTAAGGTCCAGCGAGACCAGCGTGTCGGAATTCTGCATGGAGTTGAACGACCAGCGCGAATCCGGCGAGAAATCCAGATGGCTTGGCCAGCGGCCAGGCTTGAAGCGTTTTACCAGCTCCAGCGTGGCACCGTCGTAAACGTCCACGAAGTCCAGCCGCAGCGCGTTGGCCACGAAATAGCGGTTATCTGGGGTGAAGCCGATCTGGTAGGGGTCGGCGATGCGCTTGATGCCCAGCGGCGCGCCGGTGCTGGGGTTGTACATGAACACCGCATTGCCCGAGGCATCGGCCACCAGAAGCTGGGAACGGTCAGGGGTGAGCGCCCAATGGCTGGGCTCGCGGTAAGCGGGTTCGCTGCCCACCACTTGGTGGGTGGTCATGTCGATGACGCTGAGCGAACCTTCGCCGGAGTTCAGGACGATGGCGATGGGCGGTGTGGCTTGGGCCAAAGCGGGTTGCCCTGCGGCGAGGGCGAGAGGCAAGGCGAGGGCAGAGCGGCGGGTGAACATGCCGCCCGTTTAGACCTGTTTTTCGCATCTGCGAAGATGACGCTTGCCCATAAAAAGAACGCCGAACCGGTGGAGGCGATGAGGGTATTGTCGGTAATGGACTGGATAGCGAAGGCGATGAAGGTAAGCCGCATCAGCCAGGCCTGGCCACGTGGCAGCAGGCGAGCGCCGCGCACCACCCAGAGCGCCAGCAGCAGGATGAGTAGAAACAGCCCGACAAACCCGCCTTCGCTGCCGATACGTAAATATTCATCATGCGCCGCATTAGTGCCGAGCAACTGGCTGAGCTGTGAGGTGACGGGGATGATGATTTTGCCAGCACCCACCCCCCAGCCGAGCCAGGGCGATTGCTGCATGGCCTGGACAAAAAACGGCCAAACCAGGGTACGGTGGGAAAGGTCTGTTGCTTCGCCAAGCTGGGTGAGGTCTACCGCGCGCAGAAAGCCCAGCAGCCCGGAACCCAGCAATGCGAGGGACGCGAGCGCCCCGGCGGCGGCCAGCGCCATAAGGCGTTTTTGCATGAGCAGCAGCGCCAACAGCAGCATCGCCGCCATGGCCAGGGGCGAGCGCGCGCCGGTGAGCAGAATGATGAGGAAGTTTACCCCCGCCATCGCCGCCATGGCGGGCCGGGGGCTTTCCGCCAGTTCCAGCACCGTGGCGTAAAGCCCGATAAGCGCGAAGCCACCCAGAAATGGGGGCTGCCCATTGCCACCCAGCCGGAGTGCGCCTTGTTCCAGCACATAGAACTGGTCCTGCCCGAGGAGGGCCAAAACCACATCCACCCCCACCGCGAAAACCGGTGCGAAAATGATGGCGAGGATGGCGGCACGGCGGAATTTTTCCGGCTGGCGCACAAAGCCAAACAGAAAGGGGGCAGCCGAGCCCACGAGCGAGCGCAACGAGGCTTGCAGGCTTAAGCCCGGATGCAGCCCGTGGATGAGCCCGGTGCAGAACATGAACAGAAAAGCGAAGGCGGGGTTCCAGCGGTCTGTTTTCAGCCCGCCGCGCATGGCTGCGCCCGCCAGCACCACCAGGCCGAAAGCTTTCAGCAGCCCGGCGGTGGTTTCGGGGTCGCCGGTGATACCGTTCAGCCAGTTATCCGGCCCGGTGGCCAGCGCCAGCACCCACAGCACCAGCCCCGCCCTTGGCCAGCCCACCGCCAACCCGGCCAGCAGCAATGCCGGAATCACAACCATGAATTGCATCATGGCGCTCTCATAGCTGGTTCGGCTGCCGCGCGCTTGAGATTTTCATCCAATGGCCCGAGAATATCGGCATGATCCTGAATATGTTAGAGGCGGGCGAAGGCCCCCCGCTGGTGCTTCTGCACGGGCTGTTTGGCACCGCGCGCAATCTCGGGGTTTTATCCCGCGGGCTTTCTTCCTCGTTTCGCGTGCTGGCCTTCGACCAGCGCAACCATGGCGAAAGCCCGCATGATCAGGCCATGGATTATGCCAGCATGGCGGCGGATGTGGCCGAGACGCTGGCGCGGCTTGGCGTGCGCCGGGCCCGGTTCTGCGGCCATTCCATGGGCGGCAAAACCGCGATGATGCTGGCGTTGACGGCACCAGAGCTGGTGGAGAAGCTGGCGGTGATGGACATTGCGCCGGTGACCTATGGCCATGACTATTCCGATCTGGTGGCGGCGATGCAGGGTGTGCCGCTTTCCCCCGCGCTCACCCGTGGCGAGGCAGATAAGGCGATGGCCGCGATCGTGAAGGAAGCGCCGTTGCGGGCGTTTCTGCTGAATAATTTGGTGCTGGGCGAAACGCCGCATTGGCGGATCGGGCTGGAGGAGATTCGCGCCAATATGGGCCATTTGTTCAGTTGGGACGACCCGCCGGGAGCTGGGCCGTTTGCCGGCCCGGCGCTGTTTCTCTGCGGTGCGAACTCCCATTATGTGACTGAGGTCAGCGAGCCTGAGATTTTGCAACGCTTTCCGCAGGCGCGAATCGAGCGCGTGGAGGGGGCCTCCCATTGGCTGCACGCCGAGAGGCCCGAGCAGGTGATTGCCGCATTAAGGGATTTCCTGATCTGATGAGCCAGACTTTCGATGTGATCGTGATCGGCGCTGGCATTGTCGGCGCTTCAGCCGCGGCACGGCTTATCCCCACGCATCGCGTGGCGCTGGTGGAGGCCGAGGCGCAGGCGGGGTTTCACACCACCGGCCGCTCCGCCGCGATATGGGTGCGCAATTACGGCCCACCGGATGTTCGGGTGCTTACCGGGCTTTCCCGTGAATTTTACAAGAATCCGCCAGAGGATATCGGCACGGACCATCTGGCCGTGGACCGCGCGATTCTCTATTTGGCACCACAGGATCAGGGCAGCCATCTGGACGCGCTGATCGCGCAGGATCTCGGCATTGAAGAAATTCCGCTCAGCCGCGCCAAGGCGCTTTGCCCCGCCATTATCGATGGCTACGCAACCCGCGCCGCGTTCGAGGCAGATGGATTCGATATGGATGTTGCAGGGCTGCACCAGTATTTTCTGCGCAAATTGCGCCAGGGTGGTGGGCAGCTCGCCTTACGCAACCGGGCCGGGCGGATAGAGCGCAAAAACGGTGCGTGGGAGGTGGAAACCTCCGGCGGGCTGACGATTACCGCACCCATTGTGGTGAACGCGGCTGGGGCCTGGGGCGATGAGGTGGCGAAAATTGCCGGGCTGGCGCCGATTGGCCTGGTGCCATGCCGCCGCACCGCCGCCATTATCGATCCCGCACCTTACCAGGTGGAGCATTGGCCCATGGTGCAATCCGCCGCCCATGACTGGTATGTGCGCGCCGAGGCCAGGACCAAGCTGATGGTGACCCCCTGCGACGAAACGCCGGATGCACCGCATGATGTGCAGCCGGATGAGCTGGATGTGGCCATTGGGATAGACCGGATGCAGCAGGCGCTGGATATTGAGGTGAAGCGCGTGGAGCATAGCTGGGCGGGGTTGCGTACCTTCACGCCGGACCGCTCTTTGGCGTTTGGGTATGATAATGCCGCTGAAGGGTTTTTCTGGGCGGTGGGGCAGGGTGGCTATGGTATTCAGACCGTGCCGGCGGCCTCGGCGCTTATTGCCGCCATGGTGAAACGGGAGGACCCCGCCGCCGCCGCGGAGATTCTGCCGGTTATCGATCCAATGCGCTTTCGCGGTTAGGTTAAGTCCTGTGGTGCTTACCTTTTCCATTGACGGGCGCGGGTAAGCGGCAGGATATTCACGCAGGGGTTTACATGCCATACGCCTTAAGCTGCGGGGCAGATGGGGGACTAAATGAGAATTTTACTGATCGAAGACGATAAAAATGTCTCCGCTTTTGTGATCAAAGGGCTGCGGGAAGCAGGCCATAACATCATTCATGCCGACAGCGCCGCCCTGGGCCGCGAGCGGGCGATGAAAGAGCAGTTCGACGTTATCATTCTCGACCGTATGCTGCCCGAGAGCGAGGACGGCCTTAAACTGCTCACCAATTTGCGTGCCCAGCGGATTGAGACGCCGGTGTTAATCCTCTCCGGGCTTGGCGAGGCTGCAAACAAGGTAACCGGCTTACGGGCCGGGGGCGATGACTATTTGGCCAAACCCTTCGCGTTTTCTGAATTGTTGGTGCGGGTGGAAGGGCTTGCGCGGCGCGGGCGGATTACCAAAACGGGCTGAGCGCGGGCTAAAAAACGGCGTCTTCCAGGTCCAGCGCATAGCCCGCGGCGCGCACGGTGCGGACGATATCGATTTCATCAGGGCCGTTAATGGCTTTGCGCAGCCGCCTGATGTGAACATCCACCGTGCGGGGCTCCACATGAATGTCCCGTCCCCAGACGGCGTTCAGCACATCCTCACGCGAGAACACGCGCTTG
Organism: Rhodospirillales bacterium; assembly: GCA_028866335.1. The sequence goes on along the minus strand of JAGWIL010000089.1, from coordinate 1,461 downwards.
GGGTGGCGCAGGAAGAATTCCAGCAGCCGGAATTCAGTGGGCCCCAGATGCAAAGTGCGGCCATTGCGCAGCACGCGGTGAGAAGCCGGGTCCAGGGAGATATCGTGAAAGCTCAGCTTGCTTTTCTGCGGCATGGCACCAGCACGGCGCAGAAGTGCGCGGATGCGGGCGATGAGTGCTTCTGTGGAGAAAGGTTTGGTGATGTAGTCATCCGCCCCGGTATCCAGCCCGCGCACTGAATCCTGTTCCTCGGCCCGGGCCGTAAGCATGATGATGGGAAGCGTACGGGTGGCCGGGCGGCGGCGCAACTGGCGGCACAGCTCGATGCCGGACATTGTGGGCAGCATCCAGTCCAGCAGCAGCAAATCCGGCGGCGCTTCGGTGATGCGCGTTAGCGCCTCGCCGCCATCCCCGGCATCCTCTACGCGGAAGCCCTGTTTTTCCAGATTATAACGCAGCAGGGTAACCAGCGGCGCTTCATCCTCGACGATCAGTACATAAGGTTTGCTGGTATCGGACATGCTCAGTCGGACGAAGCCGCCATATAGGTGGAAGTGAGGTCGCCCTTGGGGCGGTAATCCGGCAGGTTCTGCCCGGTCACGGCGTAATAAGTCAGCTCAGCGATGTTAGTGGTGTGGTCGCCGATGCGTTCCAGATTTTTGGCGATGAACATGAGATGCGTGCAGGCCGAGATGTTGCGAGCGTCTTCCATCATGTAGGTAATCAGCTCACGGAAGATGGTATTGTATAAATCATCCACCATCTGGTCCGCGCGCCACACCATAACGGCCTTCTGCGGGTCGGCCTCGCCTACAGTGTCGATGCTGGCTTTTAAATTCTGCTGTACCAGCATGGCCATTTGCGCCAGCCCTGCGAGTGGGAAATTGCTGGCCACCTGGTTGATGACGATGGAACGCTTGGCGATGTTGGCGGCGTAATCGCCGATACGTTCCAGATCACTCACCACTTTCAGAGCCTGGATCGCCTGGCGCAGATCATCCGCCACGGGCTGGCGCAGCGCCAGCAGCCGCACGGTGAATTGCTCCACGCTATGCTGCTCGGCGTTGATTTTGGCATCGCCCTCGATAACGCGCGCGGCGATATCCGGGTCACGGTTAACCAGGGCCGTGGTAGCATCCGCCACCGCGCGCTCCACCAGCCCGCCCATATTGGCGATCATGTCACGGAGCTTTTTGAGGTCAGCCTCGAAGCTGGAGACGATATGTTTCGGTTCGTCGGGCATCTCTTATTCCTTCAGCCGAACCGGCCGGTAATGTATTCCTGGGTTTTGCGCTCACGCGGCGCGGTGAAAATCTGGCTGGAGGCACCAACCTCCACCAATTCTCCCAGATAGAAGAACGCCACCTGGTCAGCGCAGCGCCCGGCCTGCTGCATGTTATGGGTGACGATGACGATGGTGAAATCCTGCTTCAACTCGTCGATCAGTTCCTCGATTTTCAG
>JAGWIL010000088.1 GCA_028866335.1 Rhodospirillales bacterium | reverse complement strand
GGTTGCGGGCGGTAAAGGCGTTGCCGTCAGGCTCAACGCCTGCATCTGGCCGCTTGGGTCGGTGAGTTCCACCACGCCGGAAAGCGCAGCGGGTGCGGCCCCGCTCAGCTTCAGATGCAGTTGCACGCCATCGGCGCTGAAGGAGAGGGGTTGCGGCGCGTTGTTTACCAGCACTGTGGCGGAATCCGGAAAGAACCGGGCGGATTTCACCTGCGTGCCGGTGACCCCGGTCAGGCTCAGCGTGCCATCTGGTGCCAGATGCGCCGCATAGGGGGAGGGCATAATGGCGGGACCAACAGGAAACAGCCCGGCTTCAGCCGAGGCCCCACCGTTCAGGTTCAAGGTGAAGGCCGCATGTTCAGGTATGCAGATATCCGAACAGACCAGCCAGCGCGCCTGCAAGGTTATGCTGTTGCCCATGTTTCTGGCGGTGAACGGCAGAACAACATGGCCGGAGAGCACATAAGCCCCCACGCCGCCTTGCGAGAAAAATTCCGGCGGCGGGAAGGAGATGGCGCCAAGCGCAACCGGTGCCGCCATAACCTGCGGTGGCAGCCCGGCATCGCCGGGGTTTTTCCAGTAAATATGCCAGCCGGGCTTGAGGTTGAATTCCAGGGCCAGCTTCACAATGCCATTCTGTGCTTGGTTTGTGGCCGAGATCAGCCGCACCTCATCCTGCGGTGAGGTGAAGGGCGCGCTGGCGGCGGCCAATGCCAGCCGGGGGAGAAGCAGCAGAAAGCACAGGAACAGAAACCGCATTGGCTGAAATATCGCATGAAAGCGGCGGCTCTGATACCAGGGCGCGGCATGATTGATCTTCCCGTTACCGAAGCCCTGCCGGAATTGCTGCGCGCCCTGAAACCCGATGGCGGCAATGCCGTGTTGGTGGCCCCGCCGGGTGCGGGCAAAACCACTTTGGTGCCGCTGGCAGCCCTTGAAGCTGGCTTGGGCAAGATTCTGCTGCTGGAGCCCCGCCGCCTGGCCGCCCGTGCCGCCGCCATGCGCATGGCCGAGCTGCTGGGCGAGGTGGTGGGCGAGCGTGTGGGCTACCGTACCCGGCTGGAAACGGTGGTGGGACCAAAAACCCAGATCGAGGTGATCACCGAGGGGCTGCTCACCTCCCGTCTGCTTTCCGATCCTGGACTCTCTGACGTGTCTTTGGTGATTTTCGACGAAATCCATGAGCGCAGCCTGGAAGCGGACCTCGCTTTGGCTCTGGTGCGGGATTTGCAGCGCAGCCTGCGGCCGGAGTTGCGGATCCTCGCCATGTCCGCCACCGCCGAGGCAGAGAAATTCGCTGGCTTGATGGGCGCGCCCATCATCACCAGCGAGGGCAAGATGTTTCCGGTGGAGGTGAAGCACGCGAAACGCGACCTCATCTCCCCGCGCGATCTGCCCGATGCGGCGGCGAAGGCTGTGCGGGAGGCGTTGGTTGAGCATCCGGGCGATATTCTCGTCTTTTTGCCCGGCATGGCCGAAATTCGCCGGACTGAGCAGGCCCTGGAACGTTGCCCGGCTTTGGTGCTGCCATTGCATGGCGACCTTTCCCGCGAGGCGCAGGACAAGGCGCTGCGGGAACATCAGGAGCGGCGGGTGGTGCTTTCAACCTCCATCGCGGAAACCTCGCTCACTGTGCCGGGGGTACGGATCGTGATTGATGGCGGCTACCGCCGTGCCCCAGTGCTGGACACAAATTCCGGCCTCACTCGCCTTACCACCCAGCGCATCTCCCGTGCCGCCGCCACGCAGCGCGCCGGGCGCGCCGGGCGGTTGGGGCCGGGTGTGGCGATAAGATTGTGGAGCGAAGCGCTGAACCGTGGGCTGCCGCCATTCGACCGGCCGGAGATTTCTGCGGCCGAGCTTTCTGGCCTCGTGCTGGCCTGTGCCGCCTGGGGCGAAGCGCCGGGTGATCTGCCATTTGCGGACTCACCGCCGGAGGGCGCTGTGAAAGCCGCCGCTGCCTTGCTTGTCAGCCTTGGCGCGCTGGATGATGCGGGCAGAATCACGGGGCTGGGCCGGGAGATGGCCCGGCTGCGCGCCGAGCCGCGTTTGGCCGCGATGATGCTGGCCGCACCCGACAAACCCACCCGCGCCTTGGCCGCTGACATCGCCGCGATTCTGGAGGAGCGGGATTTTCTGCCCCAAACCGCCTCGGCGGATTTGGCGCTGCGGCTGGAGGTGCTGGCCGGGCGCGGGGAAGGGGACAGGGCCATTCTCTCCCGTGTGCGCCACGCCGCCAAACTCTACCGCAACCGGCTGGGGGTTGGGGCCATGCCGGGCTTTGGCGCGCCCGGCCCGGTGGTGGCGGCGGGATTCCCGGACCGGATTGCCCAGGCGCGCGGCGAGGCGGGGTCTTACCGGCTGGCGGGCGGTGGCTCCGGCAATCTTCCAGCGTCAGACCCGCTGGCGCGGGCGCGGCTTATCGCCGTGGCGGCGCTGGATGGGAAAGGCTCCAAAATCCGCCTGGGGGCTGCGTTGGATGCAGACGCCTTGCCGGAGTTCCTGCAAGCCCGCTGCAAAACCACGCGGGAGACCGGGTTTGACCCCGTGAACGGCGCTGTCTCCGTCCGCGAGCGGGTGCGGTTGGGGAATTTGGTGCTTAGCGACCGTTCCGCCCCGCCAGCACCGGAGGAAATTCAGGCGGCCCTTGCCCAGGCGCTTTCCACCAGGCTGGAGCAACTGGACTGGACCGAAGCGGCGGAAAATTTTTCCGCCCGGGTGGCGGTGATGCGAGGGGTGGACGAAACTTACCCTGACCTCTCCCGCACCGCCTTGGCGGCCAGCGTGCAGGTTTGGTTGGCGCCCTATCTCGCGGGGATGACAAATCTGCGCGAGGCGAAAAGCCTGGACATGTACCAGCTTCTCCGCGCCCAACTGACGCATGAGCAAGCCGCGCGGCTGGACAGGGATCTGCCCGCTGAGTTGAACCTGAAAGGCGGGCGGGTGCGGGTGGATTATTCTGGCCCCGTGCCGGTGGCCTCCGCCCGCGCGCGGGTTTTTTACGGAACAGACGCAACGCCGATGCTCGCGGGGGGCAAAATTCCGCTGCAACTGGCGCTGCTCTCCCCGGCGCAAAGGCCCATCGCCATCACGGCGGATTTGGCGGGGTTCTGGCGCGGCGGCTGGGCGGACGCGCGGCGGGACATGCGTGGGCGCTACCCGAAGCATGACTGGCCGGAGGAGCCTTGGAAATAAAAGGGAATTGGAGCGGGTAGAGGGAATCGAACCCTCGCATCGAGCTTGGGAAGCTAGCAGGCTACCATTACATCATACCCGCACCGTGCGGCGTACATAGTCCGGCGGGATTGACCACGCAAGCCGCCGGGCGTAGGTGCGTTTTACCTCGTGATTTGTCCGGCCGGATTGCGGCGAGGCTTCCCTTCAGGGTTTTCTTGAAGGGAGGGTGCAAAATAAACGCGCTAAAGAGGCTCAGGGCATTATAGCGCCTTGCTCTTCCCGTGGCCGGACGATGCTGTTTGCAAAGAGTAGGCCACGCAACAATGTCCGAAACGCCGAAAACCCGCCTCGCGACTGATCTTATCCATGCCGGGCGCATCCGCACCAATCTGGATGAGAATGGTGAGGCATTGTTCCTCACCTCCGGCTTTACTTATGAAAGTGCGGACATGGCCGAGGCCGTGTTCGCCAATCAGGTTGAGCATTTCCAGTATTCGCGCTTCGCCAACCCCACGGTTTCCATGCTGGAAGCAAGGCTGGCCAAGATTGAAGGGGCGGAGGCCTGCCGCGCCACGGCCACCGGCATGGCGGCGGTGCATAGCGCCATTATGTGCGGGTTGAAGGCAGGCAGCCGCGTTGTCGCCTCCCGCGCTTTGTTCGGTTCCTGCCACTGGATTATCTCCACCCTGCTGCCGCAATACGGCATGGAAAGCGTGTTCGTGGATGGCGCGGATATGGACGCCTGGAAGGTGGCGCTGAGCCAGCCCACCGCTTTGGTGCTGCTGGAAAGCCCTTCCAACCCGATGCTGGACATTGTGGATCTGCGCGCGGTTTCCGACCTTGCCCACGCGGCTGGGGCGATTGTGGTGGTGGATAACGTGTTCGCCACGCCGCTTTTGCAAAAGCCGCTGGAACTGGGTGCCGATGTGGTGGTGTATTCCACCACCAAGCATATGGATGGCCAGGGAAGGGTGCTGGGAGGGGCCGTGCTTTCCTCGAAAAAATGGATCGAGGAGGTGTTTCAGCCGTTCTTCCGCAACACCGGCCCGTCGCTTTCAGCTTTCAATGCCTGGGTAATTCTGAAAGGTCTGGAGACGCTGCATCTGCGCGTGAAGGCGCAGAGCGACTCGGCGGAGGCCATCGCGCAATTTTTGGATGCGCAGCCGAAGATCAAGCGTGCCCTCTACCCCACTCTGGCCTCCTTCCCCCAGCGAGAGTTGGCGATGCGCCAGATGAGCGGCGGCGGCACGCTGGTGACCTTCGAGCTTGAGGGCGGCAAGGAAGAGGCGTTCAGGCTGATGAACGCCTTCCGGATCATCACCATCTCGAACAATCTGGGCGATACGAAATCTCTCGCCACTCATCCGGCCACCACGACCCATATGAAAATCGGTGCCGAGGAGCGGGCGAAGCTGGGCATTACCGATGGCACTATCCGGCTTTCGGTGGGGCTTGAGGATGTGCAGGATTTGATCGACGACCTGACCAGGGCTTTGGAAAGAGTCTGATTCAGAAGCCGTTCTGGCGTCCGCCAGAACGGCTTCTAGCTGGACCAGCGCCCGATGCCTGCTTTCCTGGCCCGGGCGCTGACATAAACCGTCCAGACGATCTGCACCGCCAGCGGCACCAGCCCGATCCAGAGCCGTGGCACTGATGGCGTGCTGATGAAGGCGATGGCGGTGAGCCCGCCCAGCACCGCGAACAGCCACTGGATGATCGCCACCAGCTTGGCGTCCATGCCCGCCCGGCGCACCACCTGATAGAGATGGCCGTTATGCGCGCGCGCGATATTCTCGCCCGCGAGAAAACGCCGGAACAAGGTGAAAGTGACATCGTACAGCACGCCGGAGAGCAGGAACGGCACCAGTAGGAAGGACATCTGCACCTGTTCGAACCGCGCGGCGGCGACGCCAAACAGCGCCAGCATAAACCCGCAGAACTGGCTGCCGACATCGCCCATGAAAATCCGGCCTTTGGGGAAGTTGTAAGGTAGAAAGCCCAGCACCCCGCCAGCCAGCAGCAGCGAGGCCGTGTAGATGAAAAACCCGCCCAGCACCCCGGCAATGCCCGCCAGAAACAGGCAGGCGATGAGCGTTACCCCGGCGGCCAGGCCGTTTAAGCCATCGATGAAATTCATCGCATTGGTAACAAAGAGCAGGAAAAAAACCGTGAGCGGCATGCCGGCCCAGCCCAGATTTAAGTAGCCTAAAAACGGCAGCGATACGTTGTGCACCCACAGGCCGGAAAGAATGACGGCCAGCGCCGCGATAAGCTGCGTGCCAAGCTTCACCGCGAAGGACATGTCCAGCAGATCATCCAGCATGGAAACCAGCGCGATGAGCAGCGAGGCGGCGATAACGCCGATGAAATAGGGCTCGGCGATGCGGGAGACTTGGCCGTAGCGGTAAAGCAGCAGCACACCCAGAAGAAAGGCGCAAACAATGCCAACCCCGCCGGATTTGGGCGTGGTTCGGGTATGGGCTTTACGGGCGTCTGGCTTATCCGGCACGCCAAGCGTGATCATGACGCGGACAATGATGCCGGAAAAAATGGCGAGCCCAACCATAAGGGCCAGATGGCGGGGCAATGACAAAACGGAAACGCTGGAAAGACTCATGCAGCCGAACCATGACGGAAACGCACGCAAAATAGAAGATGCGGGGAAATTGGGCAGGGTGGGGCTTGCCCTGGCTCCGCGCGCGGGTCAGAAGCAAGGCACGGTTACAAGCGGAACGGAGTGGCTGAGGTGAGGATCGCGATTATCGGCGGTGGCTATGTCGGGCTCGTCTCTGGCGCCTGTTTCGCGGAGTTCGGCGTATCGGTGGCGGTGGTTGAGGCTGATCCGGTAAAGCGGGATATTCTGCTCGGCGGCCAAATTCCCATTTACGAGCCAGGGCTGGACAAGCTGGTGACGGATAATACCGCCGCCGGACGGTTAAGCTTTCCGGCGACGCTGGAGGAAGGCATTGCGGAGGCGGAGGCGATTTTCATCGCGGTGGGCACGCCCACCCGCCGTGGCGATGGCCATGCGGACCTCACCTATGTGTTCGCGGCGGTGGAGCAGGTGCTGAAGGCGCTGGACCACCCGGCTGTGATCGTGACGAAATCGACAGTGCCGGTGGGCACAGGCCGGAAAATTCTGGAAATGGCCCGCGAATTGCGCCCGGACCTGGCAATAGAAGTAGCCTCCAACCCGGAGTTTCTGCGCGAGGGCAGCGCCATCCCTGATTTCATGCGGCCAGACCGCGTGGTGGTGGGGGCGGAGAGTGAGCGCGCGCGCGAGGTGCTGCACCGGCTTTACCGCCCGCTTTACCTAATCGAAACCCCGATCGTGTTTACCGGGCTGGAGACGGCGGAGCTGATTAAATACGCGGCCAACGGTTTTCTCGCGATGAAGATCACCTTCATCAACGAGATGGCCGATCTCTGCGAGAAGGTTGGGGCGGATGTGAACGACGTTGCCCGCGGCATCGGGCTGGATGGGCGGATCGGCCGCAAATTTCTCCATGCGGGCCCTGGCTTTGGCGGCTCGTGCTTCCCGAAGGACACGCTGGCGCTGAT
>JAGWIL010000501.1 GCA_028866335.1 Rhodospirillales bacterium | reverse complement strand
TTGACGATGAACGCCTTGATCGCGGCGTCATTCGCGGCCTTGCGGTCGTACCAGTAATTGATGAGCAGATAAGAGACGAGACCCACACCCTCCCAGCCGAAGAAAAGCTGCACGAGGTTGTTCGCTGTCACCAGCATCAACATCGCGAAGGTGAACAGCGAGATGTAGGACATGAAACGCTGCGGCGTTTCGTCATGCGCCATATAGCCCACGGAATAGACATGGATGAGCATGGACACCACACTCACCATCACCACCATCACCAGGCTGAGCTGGTCCTGGCGCAGGGTCCAATGCGGGGTGAAACCACCCACCTGAATCCAGGGCGCGATGGCCAGCGGCGATTGCACGCCAAGGCGGAACGCAAACACCGCCGCGGCCGCGGAAACCAGCATGAACAATATGCTCGCCGCGATGGAAAGCTGCTTACCCAGAACCGGGCGCGCGACGCCACAAAGAATGGAGCCAACGAGGGGTGCGAAAACGGCAATCAAAATGTACATTTTCAGCCCTTCATCAGCGTCACGTCCTCGACCTCGATCGAGCCGCGATTACGGAAGTAGACAACCAGAATGGCCAGGCCGATGGCGGATTCAGCCGCCGCCACGGTTAGCACGAACATGGTGAAAACCTGGCCGACCATGTCGTGCAGGGCGCCTGAGAAGGCGACGAAATTAAGGTTCGCGGCAAGCAGGATCAGCTCGATCGACATCATGATGACGATGACGTTTTTCCGGTTCATGAAGATGCCGAAAATGCCGATCACCAGCAGCATGGCAGAGACAACCAGATAATGCGAAAGTGGAACAATCATCAGAGCGTCTCCTCCGGCTGCTGTTCAGGCAGGGCCGCACCCGCGCCCAGCGGGGCACGCACCATGGCCAGGGTTTGCGCCGGGGTGCGGGCATGTTGCACGGAAATATCCTGCTGCAGAGAGCGTTTGCGGTCCCGGTGGGTGAGCAGAATGGCGCCGATCATCGCCACCAGCAGAATAACGCCGGAAAGCTGAAAAAGCGGCAGATACGAGGTGTAGATGAGCTGCCCCAGCGCCACCGTGTTGGAAACGTTATCCGGCGTGGGAAACAACCTGTCCGCGCTGCCGGCTGGCGCTATCGCCCAGCTTCCCGCAATGAAGGCTAGTTCGGCAAACATGATGAGCGCCACCAGCGCGCCAACCGGCGCATAACGCTGAAAGCCTTCATGCAATGCCGCGAAATCCACATCCAGCATCATCACCACGAACAGGAACAGCACCGCGACCGCGCCGACATAGACAATGACCAGAACGAAGGCCAGAAACTCCGCCCC
>JAGWIL010000500.1 GCA_028866335.1 Rhodospirillales bacterium | reverse complement strand
GCAGGAAGCCCGGCAGGCGCGTGTGCTCGGCGGCCGGCACGTTATTGACCAGGACTTTGTCGCCGGCTTGGAATCGGTTGGTGAAGGAGACGTCCTGCTTCGGCGAGTCACCGATCACGAGGTATTTCTCAATGCGGTTGTCGATTGAGACGTCACCGCCGGTGGCCTTGGCGTCCGAGCCCTTGAGGATGGCCTCGGTCTCGCGGGTAAGTTCGTCTTCGGTGATGTAGCCATTGGCGACGAAGAAGCCCGAAATGCCGCCCAGCCACTTCTCGTAATAGCGATATTTAAAATAGTCGAACGGGTTGAGGCTCTCCGCGCCCTTGCGGAGATCCGCCCAGGTCCATTCCGAATTGAAGCTGCTGGAGGTCTCTTCAAGGGTCGTTAGGTGGTTGCTGAGACCCATCATAGCGACGTGGATGCCGAAGATACGAGTCTCCCAGTCCTCGACGAAGACCCGTTTCTCGAAGCCGACGGACCCGAGACCTTCGAGGCCGCCGAGGTAATGCTGAAGTTTCATGGAATTGTACTCCGATTGATTGTTGCGGGCAGATCAGGCCGTGACGGGTTTGCGCGCGGTCATGGCGTTGGCGAAGATCTCCGAGACAAAGCCGAAGCAGGCGCCGACAAGCATCGAGAGGCTTGCGACCAGGATCGGATTGTGGATGCCGGCGGTGGTCACGTCGTGGCCAGTAGCCACTGTGGTGCCGACGAAGGAGGCGAAGCCGAAGACGATCGCAGGCGGGAACGCGATGAGTTTGATCTTGGTGACGACGATCATGCCCGCGCTGCCGATGCCGACGCAGATGCCGGCGGCCATCGGGCTTCCGCCCATCAGGCCGATGCCATAGAGCGAGGTTGCCGCGATCAGGATACCTACCCAGTTGGAGATCACCGACCGGACCCAGCCGGCCTTGCCGCCGCCACAGGCGAAGAACGAAGCCCAGGCGATGAAGGTGACCCAGACGGGAATCGGCAGGATGGTGGCAGTCATGTAAGTGTCGACGAAAGCGAGGACACCGATGCTGATGACGAGGGTGATATAGCTGTTCATGTCGGCGATCTCCAATGGCTTTAACGAATGGCGGGAGGAGTAGAAAACGGCCTTCTCAGGCAACCAATGACGGCGCCTCGACCAAGCAGGCCTCGAAGTCGCGGTTAAGTGCCGCGCTGTCGAGATGCCGGCCGATGAAGACAATTTCGTTGATGGGCAGTTCATCGCGGCGCCAGGGTTTGCCGGGCGCGCCCTCATAGGTCATGTGCACGCCATGGAAGACGAAGCGGCGCGGCTCGTCGATGAGGCGGACG
>JAGWIL010000499.1 GCA_028866335.1 Rhodospirillales bacterium | reverse complement strand
ATCATGGCGTCTTCCTATCCTTCCCGTTCATTCGCCGCAACAGGCGGCTTGCGGAGCAGATTATCGATCATCAGCGCGATCACCCCGCAAACGATGGCGGAATCCCCAATATTGAACACCCAGGGGTAGGCCAGCGCGCCAATATGCACATGAATAAAATCCACCACCGCGCCGTAACGTAAGCGGTCCAGCACATTACCCAGCGCCCCGCCCGCAATCGCCCCCACCGCGATGGTCACCAGCCAGCTCGGGGTGCGGGCCATCCACACCAGCAACGCCACCACCACGCAGCAGGCCAGCACCGCCAGCAGAATCTTGGCGCCAAACCCGGCGAACAACCCGAAGGTAATGCCGTGGTTCCATACCAGCACGAAATCCAGCACCGGCAACGGGGACATGAAATGCCCATCCTGCAAATGCCACACATGCAGCACGGCGTATTTGCTGGCCTGGTCCGCCAGAAACACCAGAATCGCGGCCAGCAGGCCGGTGCAAAACCGCATCAGCCGATTTCCTCAACCGCCTCACAGCAGCGGCGGCAAAGCGTCGGGTGTTTCGCGTTTTCCCCCACCTCCGGCAACACCCGCCAGCACCGCTCGCATTTTTTATAGCGATCTGGCGCTTTGGCCGCGCCATTGCTGTTACCAAACCAGGCATCCGAGGTGATGCAGATATCTGCCCAAAAGGCAGCAGAATCATTCAGAGCTTTGGCCTCCGGCCCCAGTGTTGCCACTGCTTGCAACGAGGAACCGATGTGCTTGGCGGCGCGCATTTGTTCAAGCTGGCCGGTTACGTCGCCACGCAGCGCGCGGACCTTTACGAACCTCTCAGCTAGTTCGTCGTTACGCCACGCATCCGACACCGCCCCAAACGGCTCCAGATGCACGGAAGCCTCCGCGCCATAACGCGCCATCCAGGCTTCCTCCGCCGTGAAGGGCAAAGCCGGAGCCAGCCAGGTGCCCAGGCAGCGGAACAGAATATCCAGGAAGCTGCGGCAGGCTTTGCGCGTGTGCGAGGACGGCGCGTCGCAATAAAGGCTGTCCTTGCGGATATCGAAATAGAACGCCGAAAGATCCGTTGTGCAGAAATGATGGATGGCCGGGTAAACGCCCGTCCAGTCATGTCCGTCCACCGCTGCTTGCAATTTGCCGTTCAGCTCCCATAGCCGGTGCAGCAGGAACTTTTCCAAATCCGGAAAATCTTCCGTGGCCACGCGCTCAGCCTCGCTAAATCCGTCCAGCGAGCCCAGAATCCAGCGCAGCGAATTACGCAGCCGCCGGTAAAGCTCCGCCTGCTGCTTCAGAATTTCCGG
>JAGWIL010000087.1 GCA_028866335.1 Rhodospirillales bacterium | reverse complement strand
GTGGTGAAGATGAACCCGGCGGCGACGGAGCGGATATAGTCCAGCACCTTGAAATCGCCCGTTATATAGCCGCCATGGCAGCCGAAGCCCTTGGCCAGCGTGCCTTCGATAATGGTGATGCGGGCCGCCACGCCATCGCGCTCAGACACGCCGCCGCCATGGGCGCCATACATGCCGACAGCATGGACTTCATCGAGATATGTCAAGGCGTTGTACTTATCCGCGAGATCGCAGATTTCTGCCATCGGGGCGATGTCGCCATCCATGGAATAGACGCTCTCAAACGCGATGAGCTTAGGGGCGTCTTTCGGTGCTTCACAGAGCAGACGCTCCAGATCGTCCAGGTCGTTATGTTTGAAGATATGAACGGTGGCATTGCGGCTGGCCTTGATGCCGACGATCATGGAATTATGGTTCTGTGCATCTGAGAACACGTGCCAGTTTGGCAGGGAGTTCAATATGGCGGTGAGGCTTGCCTGGTTGGAGACATAGCCGGAGGTGAACAAAAGCGCGGCATCCTTGCCGTGGAGGTCCGCCAGCTCTTCCTCCAGCGCCACGTGCAGCGGCGAGGAGCCCGCGATATTGCGGGTACCACCCGCCCCGGCACCGTAACGCCGCGCGGCCTGGATGGAGGCTTCGATCACCCGCTTGTCTGTGCCCATGGCGAGATAATCGTTTGTAGACCAGACCAGGATGTCCCGCGTTTTACCTTCCATGGTGACGGAATAATAGGGAAAGCGGTCTGCCAGCTTCTCCAGCGCCACAAAACGGCGATACCGCCCCTGGGCCGAAATTTCGGCCAGCGCTTCGTCACATTTCGTTAAAAACTGATGCATTTAAACCTAGTGTCGCGAAATTCTGCCCAGAAAAACGCCCGAAGACCGTTAAAGTCAATGATACGGATCAAAGGGCAGAATTGTGCGCGCGGCTATACGTTGCCGGCAACGTAAACCCGGAGTGTGTCCACCTCGTGCTGGCTTTGGTCGATGCGGGCCTTGACCACATCCCCGATGCTGACCAGCCCGGCGAGCTTGCCGTTTTCCACGATCGGCAGATGGCGGAAATGCCGGTCTGTCATGATCTCCATGGCTTGCTCGGTGGTGGTTTCCGGCGTGGCGGTGATGGGCTCGCGGGTCATTAAATCCCCCGCGGTAAGCTCCAGCGTTTTCGCCGCACAGCGGGAGAGGCTGCGCACAATGTCACGCTCGCTGAGGATGCCGACCAGCTCACCATTTTCAACCACCAGCACAGCACCGATGCCCTTTTTGGCCAGAATGTCGATAACGCCGCTGACAGGCGTTGCGGGGGTCACGGAAAAGAAGCCTGGCGGCTTGTTTTTCAGAATCGTGTTTACAAGCATTTTTCGTTCCTCCGTTTTCTCCAGTATGGGCAATGCCGCAAAGCGGTTCAATTGTTATCTGGAACGCATCGGAAATTTCAGAGGGTGGCCAACAGGGTGGTGGCGAGTTGTTCCGGCATCGAGAGGAAAGGCGAATGGTCCGCGGGCAAGGTGAACACCTGCGCGCAGGGCAGTTGCGCCTGCATGGCGCGTTGCAGGGCGAGCGGCACCACTTGGTCCTGCGCACATTCGATATAGACGCGGGGGATATGCGCCGGAGGCGGCGTGGCAGCGGCGGAAAAGGTGCCCATAGGCTCCGGATGCACCCTGCTAGCTGCATCAGCGGCGAGATGAGGGGCAGCCAGAAAATAGAAACGGGGAATAACGGCTTCCGCCGCCAAGGCGAGCATACGGCCCCGGGCTACGCGCAGATAATTCGGAGCCCCTCCGGCCTCTGGCCTCGCCATGGCACTTTCCACGCTCTCCCCTGCGGGGAGTAAAAAGCCGGAAAGATAGACCAACTTGCGGATTTTGCCCGGCACCAGTTCCGCCGCTTCGCTGATCACCAGTCCGCCACGGCTATGGCCGACAAGAATGACGGGTTCCGGTGCTGCTTCGGCCAGGGTGGCTATCTGTTTGGCCCAGAGTGGCAGTGGGTTGGTGCCGTATGGAGCATCATCGAGATCAAGTGTGGTGACCTGATGCCCGGCGGCTTCCAGCAGCGGGGTGATAAATTCCCAGCACCAGGCGCCGTGCCAGGCGCCGGGCACCAGGATGAAAGCGGCCATCAGCCGTTAAGTTGGCCGTAAATATCCGCCCGGCGGTCTTGCAGGAATTTGTCGGCCTGGCGCACCGCCACATGGTGGGCGGTGTTGGTTTCAGCGAAGAGCATTTCCTCGGCGGCACCTGCCATGGCCAGCCGCGCGCCATCCGGGCCGCAGATGTTGGAAAGCCCGATATAGCTCAGCCCGTTTTCCTCGCCGGAATGATTGGCATAAGCGATATAGACCTGGTTTTCGTAAGCCCGTGCGGGAATGATATGGGTGGGCACGCCTTCATAAGGTTCGGACAGGGCGGTGGGGATGAGGATGATATCCGCGCCCGCCAAAGCGAGGCGGCGCGCTGCTTCAGGAAATTCAATGTCGTAGCAGATGAGCAGGCCGATTTTTTGCCCGTGCAGGGCCGCCACAGGAAATTCCGAGCCGGTTTCCTTGAATATCTCGCGCTCCATGGGGCCGAAGAGATGGGCCTTGCGGTAATTCAGCAGAATGGCGCCATCCGGCCCGATGAGCACGGCGGAATTGGCGATGCCGCCGCCATGTTTCTCCGGGTAGCCGAAGACCAGAGCGAGGTTGAGGGACCGGGCGATTTCCTGCGCGGGGGCAAGGCCAGCCTGCGTTATGGCATGGCGCTGGGCGTCCTGCGGGGTGAGGTTATAGCCCGAGAGATACATTTCCGGCAGCAGCAGAACATCCGCCCCCTGCGCCTTGGCCCGCACGGCTTGTTCACGCAAATGGGTGAACCCCGCCTGCGGATTGTTGAACGCGCCTGGGCCCTGATAAAGTGCCAGCTTCATGCATGGCAGCGTAGCACCTGTTGTGGCTTGTTGAAATGGTGTTGAAAACCGGATAAACCCTGCCCGCCGGCACCCCTGGAGGCCGGCTTTTATTGTTTATATGGAGCGTAAAATGGCCAATTTTGATGTGATTGAGGCCTCTGCGCGTTCGCGTGCCGGCAAGGGGGTGGCGCGAGCGACGAGGCGTGAGGGCAAAGTGCCCGCCGTGATTTATGGTGCGAAGCAGGAGCCTGCGCTGATTGCGCTGGACCCGCGCATCGTGATGAAAGAGCTGAAGCGTGGCGGTTGGCGCTCGCGCTTGTATGAGATTGACGTGGCTGGCAACAAGACCCGTGCGCTGATGCGCGATGTGTCTTTCCACCCCGTGACCGACCAGCCCGAGCATGTGGATTTTCAGCGCCTTGTGGCCGGTGAGCCGGTGAAGGTGACTGTTGCCGTGCACTTCATGAACGAAGGCACCAGCCCCGGCCTGAAGCGTGGCGGCGTGCTGAACGTGGTGCGCCACAAAGTGGATGTGGTGGTGGATGCCGACCATATCCCCGAGCGGTTCGAGATCGACCTCGCCAAGCTGGACATTAACGACAACGTGCGCTGGCACGATTTGCAGGGCGCTGAGCACTGCAAGCCGGTGATCACGGGCCGTGACTTCGTGATTGCGACCATCGCGCCGCCGCTGGTTTCCGCCGAGCAGCTGGCTGCTGAGGCCGCCGCCGCGCTTGCCGCTGCTGCCGCCAAGGGTGGCAAGAAAGCGGGCGGCAAGAAGTAACGATTGAACTAGCCGCGCCATGCTGCTTTGGGTAGGACTAGGCAACCCAGAACCAGGCATGGCGCGGCACCGCCATAATATCGGTTTTATGGCCGTGGAGGCGATTGCTGCCCGCCACGGATTTTCCCCCTGGAAGCCCCGGTTTAAGGGGCTGGCCGCAGAGGGCAGGGTTGGCACGCAGAAGATTTTGCTGCTGAAACCGATGACTTACATGAATTTATCCGGTGAGGCGGTGCAGGCCGCGGCGAGCTTTTATAAAATTGCCCCGGAGCAGATTACCTTATTCCATGACGAGCTGGACTTGGCACCCGGAAAGCTTCGGGTGAAGAAAGGCGGCGGCAATGCCGGGCATAACGGGTTGCGCAGTACGGACAGGCACCTTGCCACCCCAGATTACTGGCGGGTGCGGCTGGGCATTGGCCACCCTGGAGACAAAGACCGGGTGACAGGCCACGTGCTGGGGGATTTTTCCAAGGCGGACAAGGACTGGCTGGAGCCATTGCTGGGGGCGGTGGCGGATGACGCCGCGTTGCTGGCCGAAGGGCGGCCAGAGGATTTCATGACCCGCATTGCGCGGGGGAGCGGGGAGCAGAGATAATGGGTTTTAATTGCGGGATTGTGGGCCTGCCGAATGTTGGCAAATCCACTCTGTTCAACGCGCTTACCGCGACGGTGGCCGCACAGGCGGCGAATTACCCGTTTTGCACCATTGAGCCGAATGTGGGCCGCGTGGCGGTGCCGGATAAGCGGCTGGGCGTGCTGGCGGAGATTGGCAAGAGCCAGAAGATTGTGCCGACGAGCCTGGAGTTTGTGGATATTGCCGGGCTGGTGCGCGGGGCTTCCAAGGGCGAGGGGCTGGGCAACCAGTTTCTGGCGAATATCCGCGAGGTGGATGCGATTGTGCATGTGCTGCGCTGCTTCGAGGATGACGACGTGACCCATGTGGAGGGCTCGGTGGACCCGATCCGCGATGCGGAGACGGTGGAGACCGAGCTGATGCTGGCGGATTTGGAAAGCCTGACCAAGCGCGTGCCGATGTTGCAGAAAAAAGCCAAGAGCAACGACAAGCTGGCGGCGGCGGAGTTGGAGCTGGTGGAGCCGCTGATAAAAGCACTGGAGGCGGGCACGCCCGTACGGGCGGTGATTCCCAAAGGTGAGGAAGAGGCCGTGCGGCGGCTGAATCTGCTGACCTCCAAGCCTGTGCTTTATGTGTGCAATGTGGAGGAGGGTGCGGCGGCCACTGGCAACGCGCAGGCTGACCGCGTGGCGGAGATGGCGAAGGCGCAGGGTGCCGCGCATGTGGTTATTTCAGCGGCGATTGAGGCCGAGGTGAGCCAGTTGCCGGAGGAAGACCGCGCCGGGTTTTTAGGCGATCTGGGGTTGGAGGATTCCGGGCTGGATAGGATTATCCGCGCTGGTTACGGACTTTTGGGGTTGATTACGTATTTCACGGTCGGCCCGAAGGAAACGCGGGCCTGGACAATTATTAAAGGCACCAAAGGGCCGGGGGCGGCGGGTGTTATCCATGGGGATTTCGAGCGCGGGTTTATTGCGGCGGAAACAATTGCCTATGACGATTATGTGGCGGGCAAAGGCGAAGCCGGGGCACGGGACGCGGGCAAGCTACGGATTGAGGGCAAGGAATATGTGGTGAAGGACGGGGACGTACTGCTATTTCGCTTTAACGTATAACCTGTTCTGGCGGCCAAGCTGCCTTGCCCACCATAACGGGTTTAGAAAAACAGGAGCTAGAGCATGAACCCGGTCATCCGCATTCTCGAAGCCATTATCTTCGGTGGGCGCTGGGTTATTGTGCCGATTTATCTTTGCCTGCTGTTTCTGCTGGCGGTGCTGGTGGTGTATTTCGTGGGCGAAATTGTTCACGTTATACCGATGATCGGGGCGATGAGTGAAACCGCGCTGCTGCTGTTTACGCTTTCGCTGATCGACCTTTCGCTCACCGCCAATCTCGTCGTGCTGGTGATTATTTCCGGCTATGAAAACTTTGTGCGCCGGGTGGAGTTCAGCCAGAGTGATCCGCGCCCGGAATGGATGTCGCGGATTGATTTCGCGGGGCTGAAGCTGAAATTGCTATCTTCCATCACCGTGATCGCGGCGGTGCAATTGCTGCGGAGCTTCCTGGATATCAGCAACGAGACAGACAGGGATTTGATGTGGCAGCTTGGCATTGTGCTGGGGTTTGCCGTGGTTTCCCTGCTGCTGGCGATAACGGACAGGGTGGAGGGGAAGCACTAGAGGCTATTTCATACGTCTACCCTGCGGCCTTCAAGCGGCTATTTCCTGTGCTCCGGTGCTCACGTACTGGAGTACGCTGCGCTCCAGTGCTCAAAAATCACCACTTGAAGACTCACCAGAGCGACTTCTGAAGTAGCCTCACCTACCCCCGCGCGGCGATTTGCTCCGCGAGGTAGCCCGCGTCTCGCCAGCAGCCCCAGATGAAGGATGACCCCCGGCTGGAGAGCCAGGGCAGGCCAATGAAATACAGGCCCGGCACTTCTGAAACACCGCGATGGTGCCGGGGCACGCCTTTTTCGTCGAACACGCTGATCTTCATCCAGCTATAGTCCAGCGCGTAGCCGGTGGCCCAGAGGATGGTGGTGATATTGGCCTTGGCCAAGTCCAGCTCCAGTATGGGGCTCAACGCGCAATCCGGCAGCGGGCCGATGATATGGGCTTCCGGCTCTTCCGGGAGGTCCAGCCCTTCGCGCGCCACGTAATCATCCGCTGCCCTCAGCGTGGCGAGGTAATTGGCATCACCGGCTTCGATATTGCGGGCGAGATCGTTATCGAAATGCAGCACGCCATTTTTGAACGCGCTCGCCCGGCCCAGCAGGGTGATGCCACTGGCCGCCAGATTGCGGAAATCCACCGTATGGCCGCCTTTGGCGCCGCTGACGGCAATTGTTACGTGTGCGGTGCCGGGTGCGGGGGCGGTGGCACCCCACATGCCCAGAACCCCCAGCCACCAGACGAAATCCTGCCCGCGATAACGGCGCGGCGGCCGGTCGTGCGGGCCGGTGGCGAGGTAAACCTGCCGCCCGGCGGCACGCAGCTCATC
>JAGWIL010000086.1 GCA_028866335.1 Rhodospirillales bacterium | reverse complement strand
CTCGCTAATTGTCGACCCATGGGGACATGTTGTTGCCAAAGCGTCCGACGGGCCTGGCTGGGCAACCACGACCATCAATTCAGCCTTAACCGCAAAGATCAGGGCCGACATGCCAGTGCTTGAGCATCGTAAATTAGCATGAAACTGGCCTTCGTCGCGGCGCGGAGCCTGGCCGCCTCATCCGCCAAAGAAAGGCTTGTCGCAAAATACGGCGACTGCCCGGTAAAGAAGGCAAGTGTTATTGTCGCTCTGGGTGGTGATGGGCTGATGCTTGAATGCCTGCACCAGGTGCTCGGTAGCTCAATGCCGGTTTACGGCATGAATTGCGGCTCCGTCGGCTTCATGATGAATGAATATCACGAAGACGATTTGCCGTTTCGCATAAACCAGGCCCTCCCCTCCGTCCTGCATCCGCTTCGTATGCACGCGGTCACGGCCCAAGGCATTGTTGAAGAGGCCGTGGCGCTAAACGAGGTTTCCTTACTTCGGGAGGGCCGCCAGGCCGCCAAAATACGCATCACCGTCGATCATCGCGAGCGTCTGAGCGAACTGATCTGCGATGGCGTTCTGATCTCAACGCCAGCAGGGTCAACGGCCTATAATTCCTCGGCGCATGGCACGATTGTTCCTGTTTCGGCCAATTTATTACCCTTAACGCCCATTTCCGCGTTTCGCCCTCGCCGTTGGCGTGGCGCGTTATTACCTTCAACGGCCGATGTGTTGTTTGAAGTGCTGGAGCCTGACAAAAGACCCGTGGCGGCGGTTGCTGATTTTACGGAGGTCAGAGACGTGGTCTCGGTTGCGGTTCATGAAGACCGCACAATTGGCGTAACAGTGCTTTTCGACCCTGATCGCGCGCTATCCGAACGGGTCATCGCTGAACAGTTCACCGTTTAACCCCGCAGCCGCTATTTTCGGGGCAGTTCCAGCCCGGCCGCCTTAATCCGGGCAGCCTCCTCATCCCAGCCAGGGCGCTCAACAACCCGCAAAAACAAATCGACTTTGGTTTCCAGCAACCGCTCCAACTCGCGCCGCGCCCGGCTGCCAATCTCTTTAATCCGGGACCCTTTTGCGCCAATCAAAATGGCTTTGTGGCCTTCGCGGGCCACGTAAATCACCGCATCAATCCGGGTTGCGCCATTTTTTTGCTCTTTAAAGCTTTCCGTCTCTACCGTGGCCCCATAAGGCACCTCGTCGCGCGTTTGCAGAAAGATCTGTTCGCGTACAATCTCCGCCGCCAACTGCCTGTCAGGTAAATCCGTCAGATCATCTTCGGGGTACAGAAACGGACCTTCGGGCAAAACGCCGGCACAATAATCCAGCAGCGCGTCAATGCCATCGCCTTTTTGGGCCGATATCATGAACACCCGCTCAAACGGTGCCAATGCGGCCGCCTCCTGCGTGAGGGGGAGCAAATCCTGCCGGTCGATCAGATCGATCTTGTTGAGCAAAAGCGACATTTTAACGCCATTGGCAGCAAGCTGGCTGGCGATTTTGCGAAACTCGTCACTAATCCCCGGCTTCGCATCAAGCAGCAGGAACAGCATATCCGCCTCGCCAGCACCATTCCAGGCGGCCTCAACCATGGCCTGATCCAGGCGGCGCTTGGGCGTGAATATCCCTGGCGTGTCGACAAAAATAATCTGCGTATCACCCCTTACCGTAAGCCCCAGCACGCGCGCTCTCGTCGTTTGCGCCTTCGGGCTCACAATCGAAATTTTGGCACCTGTAAGCCGGTTCAACAGCGTCGATTTTCCGGCATTCGGTGCCCCGATCAACGCAACAAAACCACATCTTTTCATTTTGTCAGAACTTCCAGCAAGTTGCGCGCCGCCTCCTGCTCTGCCGCCCGCTTTGCCCCTGCGGTAGCCGATGCAGATGCAGCGCCAATTGTTACACTTATCACAAATTTCGGCGCATGAGAGGGGCCGGATTGATCTAAAACCTGATAATTTGGCAGCGGCAGAGCGCGCTTCAGCGCCCATTCCTGCAATGCGGTTTTGGGGTCTTTGGGGGGTGCTGCTTGACCCTCTACCGCCGCGCCCATGACGCGGCGAATAAAAGTCTGGGCCGCCGGTAACCCCGCATCAAGATACAAGGCGCCAATCATGGCTTCCACGGCATCCGCCAGCACATTCGCCTGAGAACTCACCCCGCGCTTGGCCTCACCAGGCGCCACATTCAGCATGGCCCCGACATTATTCACCTCGGCAATTTCAGCGAGGGCGGGTTTTGATACAAGGGCGGCCAATCTTGGCCCCAGCTTGCCTTCCTGCTCATCGGGAAACCGCTCACTCAGCCACTCGGCAACAACCAGCCCTAAAACCCGGTCGCCGATGAATTCCAGCCTTTCGTTGGACCCAACCCCCTTGGCACCCGCGGCGGAGCGGTGCGTTAACGCCTCCGCCAACAAGCCTGGGCGTTCAAACTGGTGACCCAGAAACCGGGAGGCGTTCTCAACCTGGCTCACCGGATGCTGTGGAACATCCGCCCCCAGCGGATCTCGAATGGCCACTCCCAAATCTCCCAAAACGGATGCTTCAAATCGATCGAAAAAAATATCAATTCCGCGGGTCCGACCACATTTTCTATTGGCACATAGCCAACAGGCCCATCCATAAACCGGGAATCCTCGGAATTATCCCGATTATCGCCCATCATAAACAGGTCGCCAGCCGGAACTGTATATAACGGCGTGTTGTTCGGATCGACCCCTCCATCATTTTCAGGGGCATTGGTTACCTTCAGAATGGAATGCACAACTCCGCCGGGTAGCGATTCCGTGTAGTCCCGCGCCACAACCGGGGCGCCAGAGCTGGTATCCACATAATCCCCAGCATCCACCCTGGGCACAATTTGTCCGTTAATATAAAGCTGCCCGTTGGTAACCTGAATGGTGTCTCCCGGCAGGCCGACAACACGCTTGATAAAATCCTCATTCGGGGCACCTGGCGGGCGAAACACCACAACAGCGCCACGCTTTGGCACGCTTCCAAAAATCCGGCCCGAAAACAAGTCCGGCGCGAAGGGCAGTGAAAACCGCGAATACCCATAGGCGAATTTGTTAACAACCAGATAATCCCCCACCAATAGCGTGGGCACCATGGAACCGGACGGAATGTAAAACGGCTCCAACAAAAATGTGTGGATGCCCACCGCGATAAGTCCGGCATAGACAATGGTTTTAACAAACTCGATTAACCCGCCTTCGCCTTGTTTACGCTGCGCCATTCTCATCTTGTTCCTTGAAGATTGGCGCATCAAACCCGTGCAGGAACAGATGTCAAGAAAACCCCGCTTCCGCGGCACGGCTTCCTTCGTGTTTTAGTGTGTTACACGGCATTAACGCATCCCGGCTTGCGAGAATACCGTAATCAGGTGCAGAGAAGCCCAGCCCTGTCATGCTCGGAGTGTGAGTCGCCCATGTTAAAGATGTCTGGCCTGTCGAGAGTTGCTCTTGCCGCCTCCCTGGTATTTGCCTCTCCGGTCTTGGCCAAAGCCGCCCCCGCCGCTGCTGCCGCAGATACCGGTAAAATCGGCGCAACACCCGCCCCAACCGGCCCGGCGCCGGTACCGGATAGCCCCACAGGCGATACCGCAACTCCCTCTCCGCCTGTTTTGCCAGACATAACAGCCTATGTGCTGATGGACGCCCAAACCGGGGCCATTTTGGCCGAAGCCGCGCCGCATCTTGAAATCCCGCCGGCCAGCCTGACAAAGCTGATGACCGCGCACCTCGTCTACCAGGCCATCCATCACGGCAGCCTGAAATTAGACGAGACAGTGCCGATCTCGACCAATGCCTGGCACCAGCAGGGCTCCACAATGTTCGTCGACCCGAATTCAGTGGTCACCGTGGATCAGTTGCTCCATGGGCTCATCATCGATTCCGGTAACGATGCTGCCGTTGCCCTGGCTGAACAAGTTGCCGGCAGCACAGATTCGTTCGTTCAAATGATGAACAAAACCGCATCCAAAATAGGCCTCACCGACACAAATTATACAAATGCCACAGGCCTGCCTGACCCGAGCCTGCATACCTCGGCAATGGATATAGCTCTGCTCTCACGCACTATCTTGAATGATGAGCCTGAAATTCTGCAAATATCCAAACTTCAAAGCTATACATATGGCGGCATCACGCAAAGAAGCTGGAATCCCGTCCTGTTCAAAGACCCCACGGTGGATGGTTTGAAAACAGGTTTAACCAGGGAAAGCGGGCATTGTATCGATGCGACGGCAGAACGAGGCAATATGCGGCTCATCGCCGTGGTAACGGGCGGCCCAACATGGTCATCAAGCACCGCCGCGATTGAATCCCTGCTGGATTACGGGCAGCATTTCTTTTCAGACGTGCAGATCGCCTCTTCCGGCCAGCAAGTGGATGTCGTGAAGAGCGATGCGTTTGACAGTGGCGAGGTTCCCGTTGGCATAGCCCAGAACGTCACGGTTACCATGCCAACTGATGCACAGAAATTCGTCACTCACACAATCTCTGTTACAACGCCCCTCACCCCTGGCGTCCATAAGGGTGAAGTACTCGGTTCGGTTACATATACCGCGAAGGGTAAAACCTTGGCCGTGCTGCCCCTGGTGGCCATGGCGGATTCTCCGCCCGCCAGCTTTACCACCAAGCTTTCCCGTAAGATCAGGAGCATGTTATGAGCCCCACGCCGCCAGACCGTCTGTCATCCGATCCTGACAGCAAATTCTTCGAACAATCCCTGCTGGAACGCGGCGTTGGCATTCGTTTCAACGGATCAGAAAAAACCAATGTCGAAGAATATTGTGTTTCTGAGGGTTGGATCCGTGTCGCCGCGGGCAAAGCCTTAGACCGCAAGGGCAAACCCCTCACCGTTAAACTCAAAGGCGTTGTGGAAGCCTATTTCAGAGATGACCAGAATACAGAGGCTTAAAATTCGCAGGCCGCAGCTATAACGGGCGCAAGCGTTTTAAACTCTTCCGCTCTGGCGCTCCCTGCTCTCCACGCCAGAGCGATGCTGCGCCCGCCCGCGGCACCTTCCAATTTTGTGGTTTGCACGCCAGTGCCGTTGAGCAATCCAGCGTCCACAGCAAGCTTCGGCACCAGCGTTACCCCCAGCCCTCCCGCAACCATCTGCACCAAAGTATGCAGCGAGGTCGCGGCAAATTGCTGTTCGCGTTTAAATTCGGTGCCACATACGGCTAAAACATGCTCACGCAAACAATGTCCGTCCTCAAGCAACAAAAGCTGCTCTGCGGCAAACTCATCACCCCTTATGCTTTCCCTGGCCATGAACCTATGGCCAAACGGAAAAGCCACAAGAAAATCATCTTGGGCCAAGGATAAAACCTCCGCGCGCCCGCAAGCGCAAGGCTGCGCCAGAATGACGATATCGAGTAAACCGGCATCAAGCTGGTCAAGCAAGCGTTCCGTCAAATCTTCGCGTAGAAACAGCCTCAACGCCTTATACCGCTCTCTGAGCTGAGGCATCAACCGGGGCAGCAGAAAAGGCCCGATCGTTGGAATAATCCCGAGCCGCAATGGGCCGGACATCGGCGCGCGGGCTGCATCCGCGGCTTCAGCAATCGCGGATAAAGCCGATAACGCGGCGCGAGCTTTAACAACCAGCTCTAGTCCAAGCGGTGTAAACACTGGATGCTTCGCTACCGCCCGGTCCAGAATTTGTGAATCCAGCCCCCGCTCAAGCGCCAACAGCCCAGCGGAGAGCGTTGATTGGGAAACCGCACAAGCCGAAGCCGCCCGGCCAAAATGCCCTTTCTCTGCAAGCATAACCAGATAGCGAAGCTGCTGCGGTGTGGGCAAATAAGCCATCAATTAACTCACGCGGCTTTGGCATCCGCCGGGGCAAGCCGGATAAGATAATCGAACGCCGAAAGGGCGGCCTTGGCACCATCCCCCGTAGCAATGATAATCTGCTTATACGGCGTTGTGGTTGCATCCCCCGCCGCGAACACGCCCGGCAACGATGTTTCACCCTTCGCGGTCACCACAATTTCACCACGCGGTGTTAAATCCAGCACTCCCTTCAGCCATTCAGTATTCGGAACCAACCCGATCTGCACAAATACACCCTCCAGGGCAATCCGATGCAATTCGCGTGATTCCCTGTCTTCATAGGAAACACCAACCACTTTTTCGCCATCCCCATGCACTTCGGTAATGCTGGCAGAGGTAATAACCGTGGCATTTTTTAGGCTTCTCAGCTTGGCCTGCAAAACCGCATCGGCACGTAATTGCCGGTCGAACTCAATCAATGTCACATGCGAAACAAGCCCAGCCAAATCGATCGCCGCTTCAACGCCCGAATTACCGCCACCAACCACGGCAACGCGCTTGCCCTTAAACAGCGGGCCATCACAATGCGGGCAATAGGCTACGCCTTTGTTGCGATATTCAGCTTCGCCTGGAACATTCATTTCCCGCCAGCGGGCACCTGGTGCCAGCACAAGGCTCTGCGCCTTTAGCACCCCACCGCCCGCAAGCTTTACCTCATACGCACCATCGCCCTGAACAGAAGGAATAATGGCCGTCGCAATCTGTGCTTTTATAATATCAACGTCATAGTCGCGGGTATGCTGCTCCAACGCAGCGGCAAATTGTGGCCCTTCCGTATGCCGCACAGAGATAAAATTTTCGATCGCCATGGTATCCAACACCTGGCCGCCGAAACGTTCCGCCACAATACCAGTGCTAATGCCTTTCCGCGCCGCGTAGATCGCCGCCGCAGCCCCCGCCGGCCCACCGCCAACAACCAGAACATCAAACATGTCCTTGGCCGATAGTTTATCGGCCTCGCGCGCAA
>JAGWIL010000085.1 GCA_028866335.1 Rhodospirillales bacterium | reverse complement strand
GACAACCGGTACCACAAACCGGCGCTCTACCAACTGAGCTACGTCCGCCATCCAGGGTATGGCGTCCTAACGCGGTCACGCCAGCGCCGTCAATGGTCTTGCCGCCACCCAGCCCTCCAGGCGCCGCAACGCCTCCTCCAGCACATGCGCCTGCTTGCAGAAGGCAAAACGGGCATAATGGCTTGGCCCGTCCCCCGCATAAAACGCGGAAACCGGAATGGCCGCCACGCCCGC
The DNA here is from genome assembly GCA_028866335.1 of Rhodospirillales bacterium. The sequence continues at coordinate 6,576 of JAGWIL010000085.1, read as the reverse complement.
CTGTTCGGTCATGGCCTCGCAAAACGCCACATCCCCGCCCTCAAACCCCAGTGCGGACACATCGGCGGTGACGAAATAGCTGCCCTGGGCAGGCAAGGTGGCAAAGCCGAGGCGCTTCAGCCCGGAATCCAGCAAATCCCGCCGCGCCTCCAGCCCACTCGCCAGGCTCTCGAAATACGCATCGGGCTTGGCGAGCCCCAGCGCTACCGCGCGCTGCAAATTAGGCGGGGTGGTGAAGGTGAGGTTTTGGTGCGCCTTGGCCACCAGCCCCATCAGCGCCACCGGACCAGACACGTACCCCACCTTCCAACCCGTGAGCGAAAAGGTTTTGCCTGCACTGCCAATGCGCAAGGACCGCTCCGCCATGCCAGGCAGCGTCGCCAGGGGAATATGTCTGGCACCGGAAAATACCAGATGCTCGTAAACCTCGTCACACACGGCATAAGCATCGTGCTGGCGCAGCAATCCGGCAATAAAGCCCAGCTCCTCCGCGCTGAACACCTTGCCGGTGGGGTTCATGGGGGAGTTCAAGAGCAGCAGCTTGGTCTTGGGGCCAAAAGCGGCGGCAAGCGCCGCCCGCGGCAATGCCCATTCCGGCGGTTGCAGCCGCACCAGCCGGGGCACAGCGCCCAGCATTTTCACCACCGGCAGATAGGTGTCGTAGAGCGGTTCGATCAGCACCACCTCATCGCCGGGATTGAGCAGCGCCATCAGGCAGGCGGTAATCGCCTCGGTGGCGCCGGAGGTCACCACCACGCCCTGCACAGGGTCCACCTCCAGCCCATAAAACCGCGCATTGGCCGCCGCCACGGCCTGCCGCAGCTCCGGCACACCGGTCAGCGGCGGGTACTGGTTGCGGCCATCCAGCAACGCATCCGCCGCCGCGCGCACAATATCCTCGGGCCCCTCGGTATCCGGGAAGCCCTGGCCGAGATTGATCGCGTTATGCTTCACCGCCAAAGCCGACATAATTGTGAAGATTGTTGTGCCCATACCGGCAAGCAAAATGTTGGCGTTTTTCACGGTGCGGAGGAACCCTCTGTCATTACCAGAATTTACCCGCCCAAAGCGCAGGCGGCAAGATTGCACAAAATTTAGGCTAAAATCGCCACCGCTTGAGCAAAACCACGTTTTGGCCTTTGATAACTTTGCCGCAAACGCGGCACCGCACGGAAAACCATTCTGGCATAGCTTGTGCTAAGTGTGAATTGTCAGCCCATTGGCTGACGCGCGCTTGCCCACCGGCTGCCCGGGGCGGGGTTACGGGCGTGCTGTCCGACGAACCAAGGAGGGCGCGGGCCCCGGGTCCTGCGTAAACCAGATGAAGAAGATCGAAGCGATCATCAAGCCGTTCAAGCTGGATGAAGTGAAGGAAGCGCTGCACGAGGTTGGCCTTCAGGGCATCACTGTCGTCGAGGCCAAGGGGTTCGGACGGCAGAAGGGCCATACCGAGCTTTATCGTGGCGCTGAATATGTGGTGGATTTTCTCCCCAAGGTGAAAATCGAAGTTGTGTGTGAAGACGGCGTTGTGGAACGCGCGGTTGAAGCCATCACCAACGCGGCCCGCACCGGGCGCATCGGCGATGGCAAAATCTTTATCTCCACCGTCGAGGAAGCCATCCGCATCCGTACCGGTGAAAAGGGCGAAGCAGCGGTTTAATCGGGCATTGCCAAGCGGCCCGGCATGGTTATTAACATGCCGGGCGCTACGCGTTTTAACGGCGGGCGCATGGTGCGCTTCGCGGGCCTGAACGGGTAACATTTACACAACGGGGAAAGAGCATGGCTAAGAAGGCCGAGGGCAGCGACGGCGTCGCGAAAGTTCTGAATTTAATCAAGGAGAACGGGGTCGAATATGTCGATCTGCGCTTCACCGATCCCAGGGGCAAGTGGCAGCACACCGCCCAGTATATCAGCACGGTCGATGAAGACTCCTTGAAGGACGGCTTCATGTTCGACGGTTCCTCCATCGCTGGCTGGAAGGCGATCAACGAGTCGGACATGATCCTGAAGCCGGATCTGGACAGCGCCGTGCTGGACCCCTTCTCCGCCAAGCCGAGCCTGATCCTGTTCTGCGACATCATCGAGCCCGCGACCGGCCAGGGCTATGCCCGCGACCCGCGCTCCACCGCCAAGAAGGCCGAAGCCTATCTTAAATCCACCGGCATTGGCGACACCGCCTTCATCGGCGCGGAAGCTGAGTTCTTCGTGTTCGATTCCGTGAAGTTCGGCACCGGCGGCAATTTCGGCACCTACCAGCTAGACTCCATCGAGGGCCCTGGCTCCAACCTGAAGGACTACCCGGAAGGCAATATGGGCCATCGCCCGGTTGTGAAGGGTGGCTACTTCCCCGTGCCGCCGGTGGATAGCGAAGCTGATTTGCGCGCCGAAATGCTATCCGCCATGGGCGAGATGGGCCTGCCGATCGAGAAGCATCACCATGAGGTGGCGCAGTCTCAGCACGAGCTGGGCACCAAGTTCGCGACCCTGACCACCATGGCCGACCAGATGCAGATTTATAAATACTGCGTCCACAACGTCGCGCACTCTTACGGCAAAACCGCAACCTTCATGCCGAAGCCGATCTATGGCGATAACGGCTCGGGTATGCACACGCATCTTTCCATCTGGAAAGCCGGCAAGCCGCTTTTCGCGGGCAATGGCTATGCGGATCTGTCTGAGACCTGCCTGTATGCCATCGGCGGCATCATCAAGCACGCCAAGGCGATCAACGCGTTCTCGAACCCTTCGACGAACAGCTATAAGCGCCTGATCCCGGGCTTTGAGGCCCCCGTGCTGCTGGCCTATTCCGCCCGCAACCGTTCCGCTTCCTGCCGTATCCCGTACACCACCAGCCCGAAGGCCAAGCGCGTTGAAGTGCGGTTCCCGGACCCCACCGCCAACCCGTATCTGTCCTTCTCCGCCATCCTGATGGCGGCACTCGATGGCATCAAGAACAAGATCCACCCCGGCGACCCGATGGACAAGGATCTGTACGACCTGCCGCCGGAAGAGCTGAAAGACATCCCGACCGTGTGCGGCAGCTTGCGCGAAGCCATCGGCGCCCTGGAAGCCGACCACGAGTTCCTGCTCGCGGGCGATGTGTTCTCCAAGGAGCAGATCGAAAGCTATATCGAGCTGAAATGGAAGGAAGTGTACAAGTTCGAACACACCCCGCACCCGGTGGAATTCGAGATGTACTACTCCGCTTAATTCGCGGATTACTTACGAAAGGGCCGTCCGCCACGCGGGCGGCCTTTTCTAGTTCAATATGTTGTTGCGCTTGATGAGATCGTACAGAAACTCGACCTTGTGGCCGTAATCCGACCCCGGATGATGGTTGTAGAGCGTATAGGTGCTTTGCGGCGAAATGGAACGCCAGCCGGTAATGGCTGTAACCGTTTTTGCCGGGGCATATTTGAGAACCATTCCTGGCCGGAGCGGGTCCAGCCTCGTACCGGCGTTCATGTCCTTCAGCACCTGCTCCGTAGTCCCGGCGCGCTTAGCAATTATGTAAAGGCTATCGCCTTTCTGAGTGGTAACGGTTCTAACGTCTTTCTTGTCTATCGTTGCTTTCGGCCCCCAAATCGCAGCGTGCTGCAATAAAATGCCAACGCCAGCGGCAATGTTGTTCTGCGGCGTCAGTCTGGCCGAGGCCACCGCACTTCGCAGGTTGGGCGGCACGATGTCTTGCATTTTATTCTGCTGGCGCATGAGGTCTGACCAGCCGAGATCGCCCGGATTGGCCGATTGCATGGGGGCCGTCTCCCATTGATCTCGTGCCGCATATGGTCCCGTCTCTGTCCAAGCCATAGCTTTGACCAGATGCCAGTCCAGCTGGCTAAAACCAGGCGTGCTTTGCAAATAGCTGTTATATGCGGAAACGATTGATTGAATGTCTTGATCGTATGCATTCCAGGAAAGAGCACGAGCAGGAAAAGGCAAACCCTCCACAGCACTTAGATCATTTTAGAGTTTACTAACATCCTGTACCGCAAGCGTCCCAGCGGGTTCGGTTCGCGGATAAGCAGGAACATTCAGTTCAATGGAAGTCTTTGGTACGTCGCGGCACTCCAAAAAGAAGTTTAGTTATTAATACTAACAAACTGAATGACGCAAGAATGTTTCAATCAACTTCATCAATCCAATGGCTTGCCATACGGGAACGGCCCCCCGGAATAAGGAAGGTTGCACATCAAGATATTAATTTCCGCAGGATTGGTATGAATAGAACCGTCCATGAATCCCTTATAAGGGAAGCGCTTATATTGTTGATAACTGTCGAAACCACCAACGGCCCAATCATAATAAAGCCCTCCGAGAGGGTCGCCTTTATTTCCTTGAGCCTCATCCTTGGGCTGATAATAATACAGCCCAACATAAGGAAACGGGCAGCCCCTGCTGAGATGATGCAGCTTAAAAACGATATGGTCGTAATTCTCAAACGGTGCGTGCAGGCTTTTATCCACAATCGTATAGGCCGTCCGGTCGCAGGTGAGAATGCCCGGCGTCCATGAAATGGTCCTGGTTCGGATGAACAGCGTTCCCCAGCAGCCTTCACCCTGTCCATAAAACAGCCCGGTGAAACGCCCCTTATACGACCCTGCCAGCGCCACGCTTTGGCCCAGCGGAAACAGCACCGCCATGGCGGCCAGAAGGATTCGTTTGCGGGTCATCAGTATGCCTTGTGAAGAACGGGCAACCATAGGTTGCTGAAACGAACCTCGTCAAAGGGGTTTCATTCGTTGAAAGCGGCGCGCCCCTGCTTTGCCGCGGCGATAATTGCGTTTCCCGCCCTGGGCCTCTAAATCCCCGCTGGTCATGGCCTATAGCGTTAAAGAGATTTTCTACACCTTGCAGGGCGAGGGCCGGAATGCCGGCCGCGCGGCGGTGTTCTGCCGTTTTTCCGGGTGCAATCTATGGTCCGGGCGCGAGGAAGACCGCGAAGCCGCCGTTTGCCAGTTCTGCGACACGGATTTCGTGGGCATTAACGGCACCGGCGGCGGGCGCTTTGCCACGGCGCGAAACCTGGCCGATGCCATCGCCACCGCATGGGCTGGCGGCGCGCAGGGCAGGCTGGTGGTGCTAACCGGCGGGGAGCCACTTTTGCAGGTGGATGAGGCGCTGGTGGCGTCCCTGCACACGGCCGGGTTCGAGATTGCGGTGGAAACCAACGGCACCATCGCACCGCCAGAGGGGATAGACTGGCTATGCGTCAGCCCCAAGGCCGGTGCGGCTTTGGCGGTGGAGCGCGGCGATGAGCTGAAACTGGTGTTTCCGCAAGCAGGCGCTGAACCGGAACGGTTTGCGGCACTTGGCTTCACCCATTTCCTGCTGCAACCAATGGACGGCCCCGACCAGGCTGCCAACACACAAGCGGCGGTGGCTTTCTGCATGGCCAATCCGCGCTGGCGGCTCTGCCTGCAAACGCATAAATTTTTGGGAATCCGTTGATGTACGAGCTGAGCAAGCAATTCATCTTCGATGCCGCGCACACGCTGAACCGCAAGATCGAGACAGAGTCCAGCCGCCGCATCCATGGCCATACATACCTCGCAGAGGTAACGATACGCGGCCATGCCGACCCCGCCACCGGCATGGTGATGGATGTGGGTCTGCTGGGGCGCCTGCTGGAAACCACCCGCGACGCGCTGGACCACCGCTTTCTGGACGAGGTGCCAGACCTTGGCCCCGCGACCATGGAAAATCTCTGTGCCTGGATTTGGGCGCGCCTCGCCCCCGCCTGCCCTGCCTTGCACCGGGTGAGCATCTCCCGCGCCTCCAACAAGGATTGCTGCACCTATTTTGGGCCGGAAGCCGCATGAACCTGGACCCGAACGCCGCCCTGGTGCTGTTTTCCGGCGGGCAGGATTCCGCCACCTGCCTCGCCTGGGCGCTTTCACGCTTCAACCGGGTGGAGACGCTGGGCTTTGATTACGGCCAGCGCCACCGGGTGGAGCTGGATGTGCGCGCGCCGCTGCGCGAGGCCATGGCCGGGCTCGCCCCCTTATGGGCGGAAAAGCTGGGCGAGGATCATGTGATCGACCTCTCCGTGCTGGGGCAGATCAGCGATACGGCACTCACCAAAGATGCCGAAATCGCCATGCAGGCGAACGGGCTGCCGAATACGTTCGTGCCGGGGCGGAACTTGCTGTTTTTCACCTTCGCCGCCACCATCGCCTACCGGCGCGGCATCAAGCATATCATCACCGGCGTGTGCGAGACGGATTATTCCGGCTACCCGGATTGCCGGGACGATACGGTGAAGGCGATGCAGGTGGCGCTCAATCTCGGCATGGAAAGTCGCTTCGTGCTGCACACACCGCTGATGTGGATCGACAAGGCCAAGACCTGGGAGATGGCGCATGAGTTAGGCGGGGATAGGCTGGTGGAGCTGATCCGCACAGGCTCGCATAGCTGCTACCAGGGCAAGCGGGAGACATTGCATGATTGGGGCTATGGCTGCGGCACCTGCCCGGCCTGCGAATTGCGCGCTCAGGGCTGGGAGAGGTTCCGCGCCGAATCCCCCTTGCCCTTTTCCGCCCCCCAGCGTACATAAGCGCCAACAAATACCCG
>JAGWIL010000498.1 GCA_028866335.1 Rhodospirillales bacterium | reverse complement strand
TATGGGCTGGCACTTGATGATATTGTGCCTGCCACGCCCTTTCTGCCTGCGCTCATGAGCACTTCCCTGGGCGCGGTAAAGCTTGACCGCTCAGTGGTGGTGGATACAAGCCCCGGCGCGCGGGACTTTATACTCAAAATCGCCCGCCTTGCCGCAAGCCGGTCTCAGGACGTCATTGCCGAGGGTATTGAGGCTGCATCGCAACTGACGCGGATGCGCGAATACGGCGTAACCCACGGCCAGGGTTTTCTGTTCTTCCGGCCGCTGGCAGTGGAAGAATTGGCTGCCTTGCTTTCTGGCGGTTAAGCCAGCCCGAAGCGCCGCTTGGCATCACCCTGCATCCGCAACACGCGGGCGCGCCAGCTCTCGCTTTGCTCAGCGATCGCCGCCATTGCCAAATTATCCGGATGTTCAGTGGTCTCGGGCGCCATTTCCCTCACGGCACCTTCCTCCTTCAGCTTTAAAAGATGTGCCAGCACATTGCGCTGCGCGGCCGCCTTCAAAAACAGGTCCTGCTTGCCATAAAGCCGCGCGGCGAGTCCGGCGACGCTCCATTCCTGCCGCACCAGTTGCGCCAGCAATGATGTCTCACGCTTCTGGCGATGTGCAAGCAACTCGGCCGTGAGGCTATGGGGTTGAGGCAGCAAAGGCCCATGGCCTGGTAAAAACACATCATCTTGGCGGGCAAGCAGGCGCTGCAGAGAACGGTAATAATCCCCCATATCGCCATCTGGCGGGCTGACAATGGAGGAGGACCAAGACATGACATGATCACCGCTGAACAGAATTTTTTCCCCCTGCGCCCCGGCTGTGGCAAAACAGAGATGATCGGCTGCATGGCCGGGCGTGAAGATAGCGGTGAAACCCTGTAGCTCATCGCCATCGCGAAGCGCGATATCCGGCATGAAACCCGGCTTGGGCGAAGGGGCATAGGCTGCCACTGGTGCGCCACATGCAGCTTTCAGCTCCGGCACCGCACCAAAATGGTCGGCATGGGTGTGGGTCAGCAAAATTAAGCTGATCCTGCGGTTGGCGGCCGCACTGAGAATATCCGCGACATGTTCTGCATCCTCCGGGCCAGGATCGACCACCACCAGCCCGCCCTCGCGTTCAACAAAATAGGTATTGGTGCCATGATAGGTCATTACACCGGGATTATTCGCGACGACCCGGGTTATCCCCGGCAACACATCAAGGGTGGCATGGCGTTTCGGTACGGTTTCAGTCAGGAATCCCATGTCCGCATCATGCAATGCAGCATATGTTCCGGCAATCCGCCCGTCGGCAGACCTGCTCAGGCGAAAGTATAGGCCAGCCAGAGAA
>JAGWIL010000497.1 GCA_028866335.1 Rhodospirillales bacterium | reverse complement strand
CAAATGGAACGGAAAACCGCTGGCCTGCTTGGTGCTTTGGCTGGGCTGGCCACATTGGGAAGCACAGCTGCACAGGCAGCAACGAGTGCGACCATCAATACAGAGCCGATGGCCGTATCGTCTTATGCCGATCTTCTACGGCCAATTCCTAATGCTACTGCGGCTTTGCAAAGCCATAATGCAGACATTCTGGCACGGGCAGCAAATGCGCCTGTGGCCCAGCAGGTGGATTGGAATGGCGATGAGCATCATCATCACCACCACCATCACCACAATTCATATTACCCACCGCCGCCGGAGTATTACGCGCCGCCGCCGGCATATTATTACCCGCCGCCGCCGCCGCCCTATTACCATCACCACCATCATCACAGCGGCGCGGTCATTATGCTGCCGGGGATCGGCGTACAGATTAACTAGACTTCATCCTCCCCCGCCCGGTCTCTGGCCCGGGCGGCACCGAGGATGCGGCGATATGTGCCGTCGAACACGGTATGGGTGGAGGATGTCCACCGCGTGTCACGGCCCAATGTTTCCCGGCTGGCATGGATGCGCCTGGACTGCATTTCCCGCTCGGCCGCTTCTTCTTCTCCCATTGGTTCCAAACTGAACTGCGGCTCAGCGGGGAGAATGCAGATTTGCATGAAAGGCTCACCGGGGCGGAAAACATGCACCACCCCTTCAGGCGGGGCTTTGAAAACCACAAAATTGACCATCGGCCACCAGGAGGTGCGCAACAAAGCCGGAACCGCGAGCGGCACGTCATTCGCGGCGCTGAGATAGTAGCGCGGATGCGGCTCGGTGCGGATGGCAACGCCCTCCGGCACCTTCAAATCCAGCAAAAGCTGATAGGTATAAAAGCCCGCGCCAAAAGCGCGGAAAGGCGGCCATTGTAGGCCGGGGCTGGGCGGCGGCCCAAAATCGCCATCGAAGGTAAATTTTCCATCCTGGTGAGAGACACGCAGCTCGTTCTCATACGGGTAAAAAATTTCAATCCCGTATTGCGCGCTTTCAACAAAAGGCAAGCAATGCCAGCCTTGCTCGTGCGCGCCATCCTGCCGGGGCTGTTTCTCGCCACCCCAGCCCGGCACCTCCATTTTCGTGCGCCGGGGAGCAAGGCGCGGCTGATACAGACGATATTTTACGATGCTCATGATGACGTTTCCGAGGGGCGATGAGGCAAGTGTAAAATAGCCTCTACAGCATGGATTTTACCTGAAGCAAATGTGATCCATTGAAGCCGTGCCAGCGTAATGCTGACATGAAAAAAAATCTTCGCCCCAAAAGCTGGCTCGCGCCGCTGTTGATCCTTCCATTGGCTGGC
>JAGWIL010000496.1 GCA_028866335.1 Rhodospirillales bacterium | reverse complement strand
ACCATTCCGGCGTAAAACAGCGCCAGGCCCGGTATGGTCATCAACAGAACCAAAACCGTACACATCATCACCCAGGCGGCATCGCCCGGCACCAATTGCTGCATCTCTTTCCTCCGCCGGGGCTGGCTTTGCTTTTTCCCCTAGCGGGGTACGCGGCTGCGTTAGGCAGTCAGTCCCGCTGCGTCAAGGCAGACTAACTGCCGGTTCAGGCCTCGCCGGCCTTCTTGTATGGTCCCTCTTCTGCCATTGCTTCCATGCCGCGCAGAATTTCCTCGCGTTCGATTTCCAGAAACTGCGCCACGGCGGTTCGCAGGCCGGGATGTGCGATGTAATGCGCGGAGTAAGTCGGTTTCGGCAGATATCCGCGCTGGATTTTATGCTCACCCTGCGCGCCTGCCTCCACACGCTTCAGCCCATGCGTGATGGCGTAATCAATCGCCTGATAATAGCAGAGTTCAAAATGCAGAAACGGCACATCTTCCACGCTGCCCCAGTTGCGGCCATACAGCACGCCATCGCCCAAAAGGTTCAAGGCGCCGGCTATGGGTTTGCCGTTTCGCTCGGCCAGCATCAGCACAATTTTCTCCCCCAGGCGGTCGCCCAGCAGCGGAAAAAACTCCGACGTGAGATAGGCCCCACCCCATTTACGGTCCACTGTAGAGAGATAAAACTCATAAAACCGCGCCCATATTTCGGGTGTTAGGTCCGGCCCGGTGAGGGCCCGAAAGTGCAACCCCACCTGCGCCTCCCGCCGCTCCCGCTTTATCGCCTTGCGTTTACGGGAGGATAAAGCCCCAAGAAAATCCTCAAAGCTTTCATAGCCCTGGTTTTCCCAGTGAAACTGTGTGCCGAGCCGTTGCAGCCAGCCCGCCTGCCCCAACCCTTCCCATTCAGCCTCAGTGCAGAAGGTTACATGCGCGGAGGAGCACCCGGCGGCCTCGCACGCGGCCTCCAGCCCCGCCGCCAGCTCCGCCACGCCCAGATGGCGGCTGAGCAGCCTTGGCCCCGGCACAGGCGAAAACGGGGATGCCACCTGCAATTTTGGGTAGTATTGCCCACCCGCGCGCTCAAACGCGTTGGCCCAGCCATGGTCGAACACATATTCGCCGTAGGAATGGGTTTTGCCGTAAGCCGGGGCCACGGCGAGGATCCGGCCCTCCCCCCGCAGCGCCAGATAACGCGGGTGCCACCCGGTGCGCCCGCCCACGGAACCGCTATCCTCCAGGGCAGAAAGAAAGGCATAGGAAATGAAGGGGTTTGCCGCCCCGGCGCAATGGTCCCACGCCTCTTGCCCGATTCCGGCAATACGTGAAAAAATTTCAGC
>JAGWIL010000495.1 GCA_028866335.1 Rhodospirillales bacterium | reverse complement strand
ACGCAACTCCCCGGCTGGTCAGCATTCGGCAAGGGCTGGGCGCGGCGGCAGCCTTCGACAATCTTGCAAGGGGTGAAATGATGGACGCAGCAAGCGTGGCAGTGGACGTGGGCGAGGCCCTGGTCGGCGGTCCTGTCGGGATCGTGGCGGCCTTGTCCGACTTCGTGCCGGGCCTGATCGGCTACTTGGCCGGGCCGAAAGCGGGCGCAGTGGCGACGCAGGCGGTGGAAGTCGCCAAGGCCGTGACCGGCACCCAGACGGGCGACGCGGCGCTGTCGGCGCTCCGTGCATCTCCCGATCTGGTGCTGAAGTACCAGGAACTGATGCAAGCCAAATTCTTGCAAGTCGAGAAGGACGCGCACGAGGAACGCATGGCCCAGATCGCCGCAGATCAGGCGAACGTCCAGGCTGCCGGCGCGCAGCTGGCGCAGGTCAACGAGACCCAGCGCGAAGCCCTGAAGGATCGCAAGTTCTCGGGGCAAGACCTCTGGTGGTGGGTGTCGGGCCTGTCCTTCGGCGGCATCGCGGGGCTGGTCTGCTACATCGCCTTCAATGCCGTGTGGGGCAACCACTTCGAGTTGCTGGGCCAGATTCCGCCGCTGGTCGGCTCGGTCACGGCGCTTTTCAGCATCCCGGCTGTCATGCTCGGAGTCCAGTCAAGCATCGTGGCCTACCACAGCGGCGTGGCCGACCGCATCACCGCTGGCGAGCAACGCACGGTCAGCAAATGACCGGAGGCATCGGCGGCACCGGCGCGCCCTGCGTCTCCCACCTCTACGACGTTCAGCACTCGCGCCCGTTCACGCAGCACGAACAGGGTCCCGAGTCGAACACCTTTGCCCACATCCTGGCGGCCTGCGCCATTCGGAGAGCCCAGCATGCAACGCCCGACATGCAGCGACTGCACCTTCTACGACGACGCCGGCAGCAAGAAGAAGGACCACGGCACCTGTAATTTCGAGCGGGTGGCAACGGACCTCTCTGAGTCCGGATACATCACGACGCCTCGCCCCGATACCTGCGCCACCGACGTGCGCTGCTGCGATTTCCTCCCGCTCATCCCCTCCCACTGACGATCCACAAGGACCGCCATATGTCTGCCATTGGCACGTTGACTGACCTCGAACAACGCATCCGCGAATCGTTCCTGAAGCATCGCAGCAATCAACTGGTCGCCGCCGAAGTCGGCTGCGCCATCCGCACCGTGTACGAGATGCGCAAGCGGATCGAAGCCAAGACGGGCGTCAAGCTCGACTGCGCCAAGCCGAAAGTCGCCGAGCGCCAAGACATCCATGTGACGCCGCCGCCCGTCAGCGGCACGACCAT
>JAGWIL010000494.1 GCA_028866335.1 Rhodospirillales bacterium | reverse complement strand
CCAGGCATAAAACCGCCCGTCATGCGGTCCAGAGCATCATATCCTGTCGTGATGCCGGCCAGCGGGCTTTCACGCCCGCCCGCCTCCAAACTGCTATCCAGCGCATGGCTTACAGCTTCGGCCGCACTCAGCAGCGGCTTAGTCTCGCCCGCGCCCTCGGCAATTTTCGTCAAGCCGCCATCCAGCGCCTCAACCAAGTCCTGCCCCGTTTCGCCATCCTGGGGCGTAAAGCAGCGGTCGACTGTCTCGCAGCACACATTAATCAGCTGACGCCGTATCCAGGCATCATGCACCAACCGGCCATAATCCTTGGCGTTGATGATGCCCACCATCGCGCTTAGCAATTGGGCCAGATATGCCGTTCCGCCAACCGCATCGAGCAAGCCTGTATTTTCCAGATCACGACGAAGGGTTATCGGGTCAGCAATTTCGCCAGCTCTCGCTTTGCGCGCAATCGCATCATAAATGGTGCCGTGCATCGGATCAGCAAAATGGTGCGGCTCCAAAAAGTCACAAACCATGTCATAGACGCGACCGCTATTCGCAAGCAGCGCACCCAGCAAAGCCTGCTCGGCCTGCACATCATTCGGTGGCACCATCAACCTGGCGCCGAGGAGCGGATGCTCAATACGCTGCATCTCGTTCATGCCGCCCCCCGGCATGAACTCACTTCCGCGCGCGTCTTATCTTCAAAACCCTGTCGAAAGCCATTGCCCATGCACCCACCAATGGTGTGGAAATCGACGTCGCGGGCCATGTTCGGCCAATGAAACCGCGCCAGCGCCATGCCCGCGGCAGTGGCCAGCGCCATGGAAAGCGTGGCGTGGTCACATTCGGGATATGCGGCCTGCACCACATTCAGCATGCGCCTCGCGGAATACATCAGAGCATTTTCCGGCTCGCTCTCCGGGCTCATTTTATCATTCACATTCCACCTCATGTTTTTCACAGCGCAGATAGGCTAATGGCGAGTGATCCGAGCAGTAAGGTTTTCCTGCCACTCGGCGCGCGTTGCAGAAATGGAAGCCCGTTTCTCTCGGGTCACCAATTGGCCACTGGCATGGCAAAACAGCTTCCAATCTAACAGGCGGCAGTGGCGCGTTCACTGCTTTCGCCATCGGCGCTGGCTTCTGCACTTTCTCAACCGGCACATAATCGGCACCTCGCTGCGGAATCGGGCTCGGCCTTCCCGGCAAGTTCAATCGATGCGCTTTGGCCACCACCGCATTTTTTGACATATCAATCCTGCGGCCGATCTCAGCGGTGCTAAGTCCATCGGCCCAGAATTTGGTCAATGTGGCGATCTTTGCGTCCGTCCACGCCATTACATG
>JAGWIL010000493.1 GCA_028866335.1 Rhodospirillales bacterium | reverse complement strand
CTTGTGCTTTGCGCCGTGGCCGCCTTGCCCACCCGTTTTTGGGTGCGCACCGGCGAATGGGGGAAAACCCGGCTGTTGCGGGGAAAACAGGCGCGGCTGAAGGATGCACTGGCCGCACAGCGCCGCCCCTTCACCCCCGATGAAAGCTTCCTGGACCGTGGGGTGGGGCTTGCCGTGGACCATGAACGTAAACTGGTATTTCTGGCCTGCCCGCAGAACGGCGGAATGCGGGCAGAGATTTTGCCAAGCTCGGCACTGGGCCAGCATGAGGCGCGTATTGTGTCTGATAACGGTTTCCAGGAAAATTTTGTCGAAATTTTAACGCCCGGCACGGCCAATCCTGTCTGGCGGCTGCCCTGCGGAGATTCGGAGCTGGCCGCCGAGGTGGATAGCGCGCTGGCCCGGCTTTAACTGAAGGCTGGCACGGCGCGGCCGCCGGTTTTGGCCACGCGGTCCAGCAGGTTAACCACCTCTTTTTCCGGCATGGGCTTGCCCAAAAGAAAACCCTGCACCTGGCCGCACCCGGCCTTGCGCAGAATGTTAAGCTGCGCCTCCGTTTCCACGCCTTCCGCCAGCACGGCCATGCCCAAAGCCGCGCCCAGGCCGATAATGGCGCCCGTGACGATCCGCGCATCAGGGCTGGCGGTGATCTCTCGGGTGAAGGATTTGTCGATCTTCAGCCGTTCAAAAGAAAAGCGGTGCAGATAGCTGAGGCTGGAATAGCCCGCGCCGAAATCATCAATGGCGAAGCTCACACCGCTATCTTTCAACGCGGCGAGGCTAAGCTGGACATCTGCGGTTTGTTCGAGCATCGCTCCCTCGGTCAGCTCCAACTCCAGCCGGTGCGGTGCCAACCCGCTATGCGACAAGGCCGCCCATATTTTTGTCGGTAAGGCCGCGTTTTTTAATTGCAGCGGAGAAAGATTAACTGCGACCCGCAGATCCTCCGGCCAGGTGCAGGCCACGCGGCAAGCCTCCTCCAGCACATATTCACCCAACGCGGTAATCATGCCCCCGGCCTCGGCGACGGGGATGAACTCATCCGGTCCGATCATGCCGCGTTCAGGGTGTTGCCAGCGGGCCAGCGCCTCAAAGCCGCGCAATGTCAGGCTTCGGCAGTCGAATAACGGCTGGAAATACAGCAGAAACTCCCGGTTGCGCAGTGCCGCCTCAAACTCCTGTTCCAATTGGTGGCGGCGCAGCAGCTTGGCGCTCATTTCCATGGTGAAATGCCGCGCCTGCCCGGCACCGGCGGCCTTGGCCTCACGCAGGGCAATGTCGGCCGCGCTCAGCAGAGATTCAGCGCCCTCCCCGCTACCTTCACTGCATAC
>JAGWIL010000492.1 GCA_028866335.1 Rhodospirillales bacterium | reverse complement strand
GGCCCGAATAGACCACCAGAAACAAAACAACCGCGCAAAGCGCGGCGGGAATTAGCAGGCTGAGGCCCAGGACGGTAAGGCGGAAGGGGCGGATTCTCATGTGGTCACCCTATGCGCGAAATCCCTCCCCGGTGGTAGCCGGGGAGGGGGAGATAGCGGCTTACTTGATCTTCTTGATCTGAGCCTTGGAGAGTTCAACCACAGCGGCTGGCAGCGGCATGAAGTGAACCTGCTTCAGGAAGCTCATGCTGTTGCCTTCGGTAACCGCCCAGTTAAGGAAGGTGCGAACGGCGCTGGCGACATCCGGAGAGGATTGCTGGGTGTTGATGATCGCATATTCGTAGTTCACGATCGGGTAAGCCTGCGCGCCCTCCGCGAAGATCATGCTGATGCGCTCATCGGCCGGGGTGCTGTTGGCAACGCTGGCAGCGGCGGCGGAAATGGTTTCCGGCGTCGGCAGAACGTAGTTGCCAGCCTTGTTCAGCAGTTCCGCCTGGCCAAGGCCAGCCTGGGCTGCCTGAGCGGAGAAGGAAACGCCGATATAAGCGATAGAGTAGGGGTTCGCCTGGGCGGCGGTAACCATGCCCTGGTTGCCGTTGGCACCAATGCCACCGGATACGGCTGGCCAGGAAACGGCGGTGCCGAATTTAACGGTCGAGCCCCAGCTTGCATCGGACGCGGAGAGGTATTGGGTGAAAATGAAGGTGTCACCTGAGCCATCGGTACGGTGGACCGGGATGATCACATGGTTCGGCAGGGCAACGCCCGGGTTGGCCGCGGCGATCGCAGGATCGTTCCACTGGGTGATCTTGCCAGAATAAATGCCAGCCAGGATGGGCCCAGAGAGCTTCAGATTGGTGACGCCCGGCAGGTTGTAGTTGATCGCCTGCGAGGAAATGGCGAGCGGGATGCTCAGCATGTTCTTATGGCTATGCGCCATTGTGTCGGACAGGTAAGCGTCTGACGCGCCGATATTCACAAGGCCCTTGAGGGACTGCGCGATACCTGCACCGGAGCCGGTGGAGGTGGTGGTGATGTCAGCGCCCGGGTGGCTGGCCGTGTAAGCCGGAACCCAGAGATTGAACAGCGGGTACAGCAGGCTGGAGCCGGTTTCGACCAGCGGAGCGGGTGCGCTATCAGCCTGGGCTTGGGCAACGCCAGCAGCGGCGGTGACCGCCAGCGCAACAGCGCCAGCCTGGAGGAGGTTCATCATCTTCACGTTCGCGTTCCTTATGTTAGGGCCCGAGGGCCTTAATTCAGCCGGCGTGGGACAAGTTTCCCAGCGTGGCTCCCGCATAGTTGAAGCATGTGACAATGGCGACGGGGTTTGCAT
>JAGWIL010000491.1 GCA_028866335.1 Rhodospirillales bacterium | reverse complement strand
GCCTCGCCAAAAATTACGTCCTGCAGCAGGCGCGAGAGGAAATAGCTACGGCCGGAAACCGCGCGGAGAGATGGCGCGCGCCGCTGGTCGATGCCAAACGCGCGGGAGAGTGCGCCGGTCAGCCGGTCGATCGGCGTGCCTTCCTGCGTGCCAGAGGTGAAATACACCCCGCGCAGATAAGGGGCGGGGTCCAGCGCCGAACCGCCAAAGGCTTCCGCCAGAAACTCCTGCAGCGGTGCCTCCAGGCTGGCCACCTGGGCGGGGAACCCGGCGATGAGCGAGCGCCTGTCCGGGCTGCGTTCCCGCTGCAGCAGATCGATCAACCGTTCATCCAGCCGTTGCACCAGCAGCTTGAACTCGCCATCGAAATGCGAAACCGCATTGGCATCCTGCGCCGGGAAGGTGGTGCCCCAAACCTGGGCGCGCTTTTCCTGGTCGAGATCGTCAAAAAATTCGGTGAACCCGGCTAGCAGATCGGCCTTGGTGAGCAGTGCGTAAACCGGGAGCTTGAGGTCCAGCCTCGCGGTAAGCTCCTTTATCCGCTTGCGGATGGCGCGGGCATGGGAGAGCCGCTCTTCCCGCGGCGCGGCGGCGATGTCGGCCAGTGAGATAGCCACCACCACGCCGTTCAGCGCCTGGCGCTGGCGGGTGCGCTTCAGCATATCCAGGAAGCCTTCCCAGCCGGCCTTGTCGGTCGAGGCGTTGGAATCCTGTGTGGTGTAGCGCCCGGCGGTGTCGATCAGCACAGCTTGTTCGGTGAACCACCAATCGCATAAACGTGTGCCACCCACACCCGCCACAGCGCCCTGGCCCAGCTCCGCCGCCAGCGGAAATTTCAAGCCAGCATTCAGCAACGCCGTGGTTTTGCCAGCACCCGGCGGGCCGATAATCACGTACCAGGGCTGCTCGTACAAATACCCGCGCCCACCACTGGCCTTGCGCAGCAGCGCCAGCGATTTTTTCAGCTTCTCGCTCAGCGCCGCCAGCTCTTCCGCCGCTGCCTTGTCCTGCACCGCCGCCCCGGCATCGGCGACACCCGCCGCTAGCGCCGCGTCGCGTTTCTTCCGCCGCCTGTCCAGCAGCAGATTAACCCCCAGCCAGACCAGCAGAATGACGAGGATGATGACCAGCCGGACCACAAGCCCCGCGAGCGCGTGAATAAACGGCGCGAAGAACCACACCAGCGCCGCCAGCACGGCGGCGGCGAGAAAGCTCAGAAACCAGCGCGAGGCAAAAAAGCCGAGTATCTTCTTCATGAGAGGCTCAGGTTCCGGAAGGGTGGTTCAACACAATTTCGATGCGGCGGTTCTGCGCGCGCCCGGCATCCGTGGCAT
>JAGWIL010000084.1 GCA_028866335.1 Rhodospirillales bacterium | reverse complement strand
ACGCCAAACGCCTTGGAAACATTGTCGAGGGTCAAAATCAGGATAAAGAAATCAAACGCGTCCAGCGTCCAGCCCATGAACGCCGCGGCCACCGCGTTGCGCGCCCGCCTGATCTCTGCTGCTGAAGTGACCGGCATCGCCAAATCTCCCTTATTATTATCGCAACGACCAGCAGAACAAATCCGGACACAGCTTCTAACTTAGCCAGCCCGCGAGGCTGGCGCAGCATGTGCCCATGTAAACACGGCTCTGCCTCACATGTCGAACATAAATCAGAAATTTCAATGATTTAAATGGTCGGAGTGAGAGGATTCGAACCTCCGGCCCCTGCGTTCCGAACACAGTACTCTAACCAGGCTGAGCTACACTCCGATGCGGCGAGGCTATAGCCGAATGGACACAGGTTCCGCAAGGCCCGCCGCTGAAGCGCCGGAAAACGGACATAATCCAGTTACCAAACAAGGATAAAGCCGGGAAATATCAGGGCGTCCTAGCCAGGAGTGAAAGCTGCATGTTAGACCAAGCACCATGTGCCTGAACTGCTACGCCACCCGCCGCGGCTTTCTACGTCTCGGCCTTGGGGCTGCGGGCCTGGCTGCTGTTCCTCGCCGCTCCCGCGCTGCGGGGAAAAAACCGCTTATCATGCTAGACCCAGGCCATGGCGGGCATGACCCAGGGGCCATCGCGCCGGATGGGTTTTACGAGAAAAACATTACGCTCACCACAGCGTTGGAGCTTCACCAGGCCCTGTTTGAGACAAGACGCTACCGGGTGGGAATGACGCGCAGCTCCGATACTTTCATCTCTCTGGAAGGGCGGGTGAATATCGCGCTGGAACATGAAGCGGATATGTTTCTTTCCATGCATTGCGACCATTTGCCGGAACCAAATCTGCGTGGCGCATCGGTATTTACCCTTTCCAACAAGGCATCCGATAAATTGGCCGCCGCCGTCGCCCAGGACGAAAACAGCGCGGACGGCCCCACCGGTGCACCGGCGGGCGTATCGCCGCAAGTGGCGAATATTCTGGCCAGCCTGGAAACCCGCGCGACCAAAATTGGTTCTGCCACCCTGGCAGACGACATCGCCTCCTCGTTCTCGGCCCGCATTCCATTGCTGCCAGACCCCAAGCGCAGTGCTAATTTCGCGGTTTTGCGCGACCCCTCAATCCCCTCAACCCTGTTGGAAATGGGATGCCTCAGCAATGCCGAGGATGAGCGGCGGCTGCGCGACCCCAGGCAGCGCCGGCTATTGGTGGCGCGCCTCGCCGATGCCATCGACAGCTATTTCAGCGATCCTGGCCAGGGCCGGGTTGCGGGCTAAATTGCAAAGCTGTCATTTAGCCCATATCGCCGCTGGGGAATTGAAATGCTAAGAGCCCGGCATGTCTGACCAGAACGATGATTTCTCTGCCCGTGAACGGCTTGCCCGCCCCAGCCGCAACGCCCCGCCTTCACGCCGCCAGCCTCCGCGCGCGCCGCGTGGCCAGCGGCCGCCAAAGCGCCGTAACCTGTTAGGCAGAATTATCGGGTTTTTCATCTCAAGCCTCTACCGTCTCGCCTTCCTCGGCGTGATTGCGGGGATTGTCGTTGCCGGAGCCGCGTTTCTGTATTTTTCAGCAGGGCTGCCAAGCATCGAAAGCCTTAAAACCTATAAGCCGCCTTTGGAATCGCGCGTTTATGCGTCGAATTTCCAGTTGCTCGCGGAAATGGGCACCCAGCACAGCATCTATGTGCCTTATGATCAGATTCCCCAGGTGGTGCAGCAGGCTTTCGTCTCAGCAGAGGATAGATTGTTCTGGGTGGAACCTGGCATCAACCCGTTGGCGATATTGCGCGCCGGGCTGACCGATATCGCGCGAATCGGCTCTGGCCGCAGGCCGCTCGGTGCCTCCACCATCACCCAGCAGGTGGTTAAGAACATGCTGCTGGATAATCACATCACCTTCGGGAGCAAGATCAAGGAAGCCATTCTGGCGATGCGCGTTTCCCAGGCGATGAGCAAGCAGCAAGTGCTTACCTTGTATCTGAACGAGGTTGACCTCGGCCAAAACTCTTTCGGCGTTGCCGCTGCGGCCGAAACCTATTTCGACGAACCGCTCTCTCAGCTTGATATCGCCCAGGCCGCCACACTCGCGGCATTGCCCAAGGCTCCCACGAATTATAACCCGTTCTTGCACCCGCAAGATTCTCTGCAACGGCGCAATTTTGTCATCAGCCGTATGCTGGCCGATGGCGCAATTAACGCCACCCAGGCCGCCGCCGCCCAGGCCGAACCGCTATTGCCAAAGGCTGGCCAGGCGCAGCAAGGCGTGCCCAATGGCGGTTATTTCGCCGATGCCGTGCACGCCCAGCTTGTGCAACAATTCGGCGCGGATGCGGTGAACACGGGCGGGCTTATCGTCCGCACCAGCCTGAATCCGGACTTGCAGCAGGCTGCCACCAATGCCGTGCGGGACGGGCTGGAGGATTACGACCGGAATTATGACGGCTGGCACGGTTTGGTAACCCATATCGCCGATACAGACCTCGCCGTCGATTGGCAGACATTGCTGCCAAAGCAGTCTAACCCGCCTGGGCTGAGGCCTGGTTGGCGCCTCGGCATCGTGCTTGCGGCATCGCAAAGTGCCGCACGCATCGGCACCACTGACCCCAATACCGGCTCACCCGCCACCGGAACCTTGCCGCTCGCCAACATGCGCTGGGCCCGCCCGTGGGCTCACGGATATATGGGCGCGCACCCGTCCTCCACGGCGGATGTGCTGCATCCGGGTGACGTCATCATGGTCTCGGGGGATGTGAACGCGCTTTCGTTGGAGCAAATTCCCAAAGTGCAGGGAGCGTTGATCTCTATGGACCCGAACACCGGTCGTATCGTCGCAATGGTCGGCGGCTGGAGCCATGATATGAGCCCCTTCAACCGGGCCATCCAGGCGCAGCGCCAGCCAGGCTCCTCGGTTAAACCGCTCGTTTATCTCACCGCGATGGAACAAAACATCCAACCAGACGCGCAGGTGCTGGACGGGCCGTTCGTGCAGATGATGCCAGATGGCACGGTGTACCGCCCCGGCAATTACGAGGACAGCTTCCAGGGCCCGGTGCCCATTTTCCATGCCCTCGAACAGTCATTGAATCTCGCCACGCTTCACCTTGCGCGCCAGATCGGCCTTTCGGCGATCGCCACCACGTTTCAGAATTTCGGCATCGTCGATAACATGCCGCGTTATTACCCGTCCGCCATCGGTGCCATAGACACGACCTTGTGGAAAATGACCGCCGCCTACGCAACGCTGGACCAATACGGTCGGCTTGTTACCCCCAGCCTGATCGATAGCGTGACCAACCCTGATGGCACGGTGCTCTACCAGGCACCGGGGGAACAATGCGCCAATTGCGTTAACGGCAGCCCGGATCAGCCACCGCAATTAACCAACTCCGGCCAGCAGGTGGCGGATGCGAACTCCGTCTATCAGATGCTTACGATGATGCGCGGCGTGGTGCTGCGCGGCACTGGCGTACCGGCCGTGAAGGGCATTTCCCAGCCTGTCGCTGGCAAAACCGGCACTACCAATAATTTTAACGACGCCTGGTTTATAGGTTTCACACCTGGCATTGTAACCGGCTGCTGGGTGGGTTTTGATACGCCTACAAACCTTGGCGAAAACGAAACGGGCGGAAATGTATGTGGGCCGATATGGAACGAATACATGAAGGTGGCCCTGAAAAACCAACCGCCGGTTGATTTCCCGACACCCTCAGGCATGACCTTGCAGCAAGCACCCGAACCAGATGGCACCATGGTTACAGAGGCCTTCAAACCTGGCCAGAGCCCCGGCGCACAAAACGCCAATGGTTTGCTGGGTGGCGGCATGGGCAGCCTGGGCGGTTCCGGCAATGGCGGAGCACTCACCGCGCCACAAAACGGCGGCACGCCGGGTGCTTCACCCCCGCCTTCCACCATCGATAAATCTCTGGGCGGACTTTACTAGCCGCCAGGGTGCCTACCTAGTGCCAAGCCCCAGTATCTCTCCGTTCGTGGCTTGCAAAATCACCGCGACATGCTGGCCAGCCGGGCGGGCTGCCTGAAGCGTTAGCGCCGCACCGTGCCAGCTTCCCAGCGGGTCCATCGCACGCACGACATTCACTTCCGTGATGGTGGCACCGCCA
Source organism: Rhodospirillales bacterium (assembly GCA_028866335.1). The sequence goes on along the minus strand of JAGWIL010000084.1, from coordinate 2,726 downwards.
TTCTCTCCGGCTTTCACACCGGTGTGGCGGATATCGTCATACCCAACCAGCAGCACGCTGCCAGCGCCATTTCCAACACCGATGCTAAGGGCCAGCTTATCCGCCTTCACGGCAATGCCTATGGGCACATCACCGGCTTGGTCCGCCTTGGCGGCGGCTATGGCAGCCCGCATCTCACCTTCATGGCTGCCAACGAACTGAGCACTTCCATCCACCACTGCTTCCGGGGTGTAAACCTCTGTGCTGTTGCGCAGGCTGGCGTACCAGTTTTGCCGGTCTGTCGCAGCGGGCAGCGAGTCTGTGTCTTTCCAACCAAGATTGTTCCAGTACGTCACATCGAAGCTAAGTGGCAGAATGTCATGGTCCTGTGCTTTCAGCCTCTGTAGCAGGGCATTGGCCGGCGGGCAGGATGAACAGGATTGCGAGGTGAACAACTCCACCAATACGGGCCGGGCCAAGGCAGGCGGTGCCGCCAATAACAAAGCCGCGGTTAAAGCAATGGCGTGTTTCATGATCCGCTGAACCAGTTATAGCCCTGGTCCTCCCAATACCCGCCTGGATAAATGTTGGTGACGGCAAGTTGCATGATGGATTTCGGGTTTTTAAAGCCCAACTTGGTGGGTATCCGCAGCCGCACCGGCGCGCCAAAGGGCGGCGTGAGCGGTGCCCCCAAGAAATCCAGCGCCAAAATGGTTTGCGGATGCAGGGCGGATGCCATGTCGATGGAGCTATAATAACCATCCGCGCATTTAAAGCTGAGATATTTGCAGGTTGTATCCGCCCCAACCCGGCGCAGAAAATCCCCCAAAGGCACGCCGGACCATTGCCCAATCACGCGCCAGCCTTCAACGCATACAAAGCGCGTGATCTGGCTCTCCTGCGGCAAGGCGCGGAGTTGTTGCAGGCTCCAGGAGGATTTGTCCTGAATCTGTCCGCCGAGTTCAAGCTTGTAGGTTGTTTCATCCACCACCTGCACTTGGTCGATGCCGTAAAAGGCATTGAAGCGCGGCGGGTTGGTGATCTGGTCGGCCCGGAAAGTGGGTGCCAAGGTGTGTGGGTCGAACAAGGCAGCCTGCACGCGGTCGTTCCAGGCGGCCATGGCGTGCAGAAATTTATCTGCGACGTCCGGATGGGCCGGGTCCTCGTAATTGCAGCCGCCAAGCGGGGCTGCCGCCCCCAGCGCCATGGCGCGGAGCAGAAGCGAACGGCGATTAATCATGGCAGGCGACCTCCGGTTATCATCGGCGGCAGCACTTTGGGCACCAGCGCCACCAGCAACAAATGCACGAGAATAAAAAGGCATATCCCCATCATTGCAAAAAAATGCACATAACGGGCGATGAAGTACCCACCAAACAGATTGCAAAGAAACCAGAGCTGCACAGGCTTCCAGATGGAAAGCCCGGAGAGCACGGCGAGAATTCCCGTTAGCAGCACCCCGACATAAAGCAGCTTCTGCACAGCGTTATAAACGCCATTTTCATGCTTCAGGTGTAAACGCAGCGCACCGGTGAAATCGCTCCAAACCTCGCGCGGGCGGATGGGGAATAGCTTTTTGTAATGGCCGCTCACCAGGCTCCAGAGCAGATAAACCAGCCCGTTGAACACCAAAAGCCACATGGCCGCCAGGTGCCAGGCAATCGCCGCGCCCAGCCATTGGCCGATGGTGATGGTGGTGGGAAAAGTGAAGCCAAATAGCGGCGACGCATTATAAATCTGCCAGCCGCTGCCAATCATCACCACCATGGCGACAACATTAAGCCAATGCGTCAACCGCAAGGGCCATGGGTGGATCACACGCCTGCTCATAAGCCGCACTCCCGTCTATGGCTAAGTTACCCTGAATATACACCCAAATTGCCGCCCAAGATGCGTCAATCGCAAGGCATCAATTCAATACCCAATCGGCATTGGCGGCCCACCGCCAGTCTGCGCCATATCCGGGTTGTCCGGAACCACCCGGCGTTCAACACAGGAAACCATCATATGTCCCGTATTCTTACCATTACCGCCTGCGTTCTTTCCCTGGCCAGCGCCAGCGCCGCCTTCGCGCAAACAACCAACAGCATGAGCTCCGACAGCATGGGCAATAGCTCCGCCATGAGCCACAGCAACATGAGCAGCGGCAGCGGCACCATGGGCACAGGGTCCGCCATGGGCTCGAATTCCATGAGCAACGGTAATTCCATGGGTAACGGCTCCACCACGAGCCACAGCAACATGAGCAACGGCAGCGCTATGGGCAACGGCTCGTCCATGAGCCCAGACTCCATGGGCCATTCCGGCACCGCGCAGTAATTGCCAGGGGGGCGCCGCGCTGCCTAAGCTTACATCACGCGGTGCCCCTGCCCGCCTTAAGGAGGATAAAATTAGCCAGCTGACGGAAAAACTTGCGGAACTGCGAACCAGCCGGCGCGAGACCGCCAGTTGGGAGGAGGCTTATCTGCAAATTATCCATACACTGGAGCATGATGGCTTTTACGAAGGCATTCTGGCCGAGGGCGAAGCCTTCCCGGATTTCATGCTGCCCAACGCTTCCGGGCGGCTGGTAACGCTTGATGAGCGGCTAGCCCATGGCCCCGTGGTGCTGGGCTTCTTCCGCGGAACCTGGTGCCCGTTCTGTAAGCTGATGCTGGAATCACTGGCGGGCAATATGCCACGCATCGAGGCCAAGGGAGCTACGCTGCTGGCCATGACGCCCGAGACCGGCGCCCTGCCTGCTGCCT
>JAGWIL010000083.1 GCA_028866335.1 Rhodospirillales bacterium | reverse complement strand
GACATCCCGACGGCGCTTGGTGTCCCGGCAATCCCCCGAAGCCCTCAGGCGATTGTCTCGACCGCCGCGGCCCTGCTGCTGACGGACTCAAGCCCGCCCGATCCGCTGTCGACCGACTGGCAGATCGTGGACGCCAGCGGCAACCCCGCGCTGTCTCCGGATGGGGTGGTCGCCTTCGAGTACATCGCTGAGGATCGCGTCGCAACGCACCCGATTGAGCAAGGGAGCTTCGCGGCATACAACAAGGTCGCCATGCCCTACATCATCCGCATGGTCATGGTTTGTGGCGGGCATCGGCAGCCGCGGGAACTGTTCCTGAGCGCGCTTGAGCAACTGCGGTCCGGGACTGACTTGGTGTCGGTGGCGACCCCCGATGCGTCGTACAGCAACGCGAACCTTGTCCGATTCGATTACCGGCGCGAAGCCCGCTCGGGCGTCACCCTGCTGGCGGTGGATTGCGAGTTTCACGAGATCCGCACATCAACCGCCGCCGTGTCGCCGCCCACCCTGATCCCGGCCGCATCGTCGTCGATCAAGGTGGGCGCGGTGATTCCCGGCCCGCTCAGCGTGGCGCAGACGGCCGCAGTCAATGCCGTGGCATCCGCCCGTGCAGTCGCAAAGGGCCTGACGTTGACCTCAATCACGGCGGCGCTCTGATGCAAGTCATCCCACTGCTGCCGATCCCCGCGCAGGACTTGACGTGCGTCCTAAATGGACAGAACTGCGCGATCTCGGTCTACACCAAGGCCACGGGGACGTTCCTTGACCTGTCGGTCAGCGGAACCCCGGTCATCACCGGGATGATCTGCCGATCGTCCGTCCTGCTGGTGCGCCTGGCCTACCTGGGGTTCCTGGGGGATCTGATGTTCCTCGACACCCAGGGCAACGCGGACCCGGCCTATACGGGCTTCGGCTCCCGCTGGCAGTTGGTCTATCTGGCTCCGGGCGACTGATGTTCATCAAGCGCGCTCTCTCGATCCGCTTCGCCCTGGCGGGGGATTCGGCTGATGTTCTCGACCTGAACGGCTACCGGGCGGAAGCGGTGATCGACAATCCCGGCGGCGTTCTTGCCATGGGGACGCTGCACCTTCGCATCTGGGGCATGTCGCTGCCGGACATGTCTCGTCTTTCAACGAACGGGCTTCACGCCCTAGCGGTCCGCATGGATCGGGTCACGGTCAGCGCGGGAGACGACGGCGGGGCGGTGCATCAGGTCTTTGACGGGACCATTGCCGCGGGGTATGCCGACTTCAACGGCGCACCGGAAACGTCGTTCAACATCCGCGCGCAAGCAGGGCTCTTGATGGCCGCCAAGCCGACGACTCCGGCGACATTCAAGGGATCGGCTGATGTGGCGTCGATCATCAAGGGCATGGCGGCCCAGGCCGGATTCGCGTTCAGGAATTCCGGTGTGACAGCCCAACTGTCGAACCCGTACTTTCCGGGCTCCCTGCGCGACCAGATGATGGCCGTCGCTCGGGCCGCGAACATCATGATTGCGATCGAGAACGGCGTGGTGTCGATCTGGCCGAACGGTTCGGCGCGGGACGATACGACCGTATCGGTCGGGCCGGATAGCGGGATGGTCGGCTACCCGGAATTCACGACTTCAGGCATCCAGGTCCGGAAGGTCTTTGACCCCGGTTTCGCCATCGGCCGGAAATGCACCGTGTCATCGCTGATCCCACGCGCGAACGGCACATGGTTCGTCCAGACCATGCGACACGAGTTGAGCACCTTGCAGCCTGGTGGCCCCTGGTTCACGACTGCGAAACTGACCTACGAGGGATTTTTCCTTGCTCGATAACTTCCGCACGCAACTGACGCCCGCGACGGACGGTGACGCCAACGAGTTGCTGTACATCGTCCGGTCGCTGCTGGCGCAGGTCCGCACTTCGATCCCGGTCCAAGTCATGGCCGTGACCAATGCCGGCGGGGTTTCCCCGGTGGGAACGGTCGATGTCATGCCGCTGGTGTCCCAGGTCGACGGGCAGGGAAACGCGATTCCGCACGGGACGATCCACGCCTGCCCGTACCTCCGCATTCAGGGCGGAGCAAACGCGGTGATCCTCGATCCTCAGGTCGGAGATATCGGGATCGCCGTGGTGTGCGACCGGGATACCAGCGCAGTCGAGGTGGCGAAGGGTGCCGCCCCTCCGGGCTCCAAGCGCCGCCATGACCTCGCGGACGCCGTGTACCTGTCCACCATCATTGGCCAAGCGCCGACGCAGTACGTCGAGTTTGCAAGCGGAGGCATCACCATCACGTCTCCGGTGGGCGTGACCATCAACGGAAACGTCCAGGTCAATGGAACGGTCACTTCGACCGGCAACATGAAGGCCGGGACGATCGACCTTGAAACGCACGTCCATACCGGCGTCACGGGCGGCTCCAGCAACACCGGAGGGCCGACCGGATGAAGTCGCTCTTGCTCGACCGGACCGCATGGGATCTGGTCCTGGACTCCGCTGGCAACATCGCCGTCGCGGACGAGCCGTATCGCATCGCCCAGGACGTGGCGACCGCCTGCCGGACCTTCGCCGGGGAATGCCTCTACGACACGACCCTTGGCGTCCCGTACCTCGGTCGGATTCTTGGCCTTCGCCCGCCCATGTCCTACATCAAAGCGCAACTGGTCAAGGCGGCCATGTCGGTCAATGGGGTCGTGAAGGCTCGCGTGATCTTCGCCGGGCTCAAAGGGCGTGTTCTGACGGGCCAGATTGAAGTGATCGACGCCACCAATGCCGCAATCGGAGTCACGTTCTGATGACCTTTCCCACCAGCGTTCCTCAGGTCGCGTTCACCGCGTCCGGAGTGTCACTACCGACCGACGCCGCGATCCTTGCGGGTGTCCAGGCCGACATCAACCAAGCCTTCGGCGGCGGGGTCAACTCGGACCTTCGCTCTCCGCAAGGGCAACTCGCGCAATCCCTGACGGCCATCGTGTCGGACACCAACGCGCAGATCGCGGCGGTGGCGAACAACATCAATCCTGACGTGGCCGCTGGACGGTGGCAGGACGCCATTGGTCGAATCTACTTTCTGACCCGCATCCCCGCATCGGGAACGCTGGTCACGGCGACGTGCGTCGGCCTTGCCGGGACGGTCATTCCTGCGGGGACCCTTGCCCAGGACGCCAACGGCTACCTGTACGCCTCGACCGCGGCCGTGACGATCCCCTCCGGTGGATCCGTATCGGTCGGGTTCCAAAATCAGACCTCCGGGCCGATCGCGTGCGCGGCAGGGGCTCTGTCCATCATCTACAGCTCGATCACGGGGTGGGAGAGCATCACCAATCCGGCCGCGGGAGCACTGGGGTCGAACGTCGAGACGCAAGCCGACTTCGAAAACCGTCGGCGCAACTCGGTAGCGGCCAATGCCGTCAACAGCGTGCAATCCCTGCTGGGCGCGGTCCTGGCTGTGCCGAACGTCCTCGACGCCTACGTGGTGGACAATCCCTCAGCCGCGGCCATCACCTACGGTTCCACGACCTACAGCATCCCGGCACACTCCGTCGTGGTGGCGGTGGCCGGAGGGTCTTCCCCTGCAGTCGCTCAAGCCATCTGGTCGAAAAAGCCCGTGGGATGCGGGTACGCAGGCAACACGTCAGCGGTCGTGCTGGACACCAGTGCGCAGTACGCGCCGAGTTATCCGGGCTACACCGTGACCTGGCTCGCTCCCACCGCGACTCCGGTCTTTGTGGCCGTGCGGATTGCCAACAACTCGACCTTGCCGACCAACATCGCAACCCTGGTGCAGAACGCCGTAGTTGCAGCCTTTACCGGAGCGGATGGGGGGCTGCGCGCGCGGATCGGGTCGACGCTCTATGCGGGCCGGTTCTACGCCGGCATCCAGGCGCTCAACGTCAACGTGTCGATCCTCTCGGTGTTCGTGGGCCTCGCTGCCGCACCGACGGCGACATCGCAAGCGTTCGGCATTGACCAGCTGCCGACGATCTCCGCGGCCAATATCAGCGTCACCCTTGTCTGATGCAGAACCCTGACAGCACGCTCCTGGCGCAGTACGCCAACAGCCCGACGATCTCGGGCCTGGTGGAAGCGATGAACCAGTGGCTTGATCCCTCGGCCGACCTCGAGTCTTTCCGCTCGATGATCTGGGATGTCTCGACCGCGCAGGGGTACGGCCTGGACGTGTGGGGCAAGATCGTCGGCGTGTCTCGGTTGCTGACGGTCGTCAATACGCAAAGCACGTTCGGGTTCAAGGAACAGTACCTGTCTACGTCCCCGACCAATCCGAACACGTTCGGATTCGCTCCGTTCTATGCCGGGGTCACGACAGGCACGTATTCACTGCCGGACGCCTCATTCCGCACGCTGATCTATGTCAAGGCGCTGGCGAACATCACCAACTGCACCGCGCCATCCCTGAACCGCTTGCTGTCGCTGCTGTTCGCGTCGCGGGGCGCGGTGTTCGTGCAGGACTCCGGCGGGATGCAGATTTCGCTGGTGTGCAACTTCACCCTGTCTCCCGTCGATCTGTCGATCCTCGCGTCTGCCGCCGTTCCCCGGCCGGCAGGTGTTCTGGTGTCGATCGTCCAGGGGGCTTTGACCTCCGACTTCGGTTTCGTGGAGGGCGGCGGTCAGCCGTTCGGCCAAGGGCCGCTCTTTAACCACTAAGGATTTCCCATGCTCCAATCCTCCGCGCCCACGAAGATCGCGCTTCCCTGGGCCAATTCTGGCACCAAGAATTCCATCCCCGAGACGACGGCAGGCGTGACCACGCCCGGACTCGCATCGTTCGATGTCGGCTTCCCCCCGCTGACCTTCACGCCCCTGAATGCCGGCGGCGTTCCTCCGTCGGGCGCCGACTTCAACGGGATCTTCAACTACTTGTCCGCGATTGCCCGGTGGTCGAATGCTGGCGGGACCTATGTCTACGACGGGACTTTCGCCGCCGACACGAACGTCAACGGCTACCCGAAGGGCGCGATCCTGCTGAAATCCGGCGGGTCGGGGTACTGGATCAACCAGACCGACGGCAACACCACCAACCCGGACACGGGCGGCGCGGGCTGGGCCGACCTCGGAACGGTCGTCACTGCGATGACGACGGCCGCCCAATTCGACTCCACCACCAAGCCCGCCACCACCGCTTTCGTGCAGCGCGCGCTGGGCAGTCTCAGCGGCACGTCGACGCCTGCCGCATCCATCGCGCTGACCAATGCCGCCATCGGATCGCTGGTGATCTTCAATGGCTCAACGGCCGGCCAGACGATCACGATGCCGCCCGTCGCCGGACTGCTGTCGGGGGCCTCGGTCTGGATTCAGAACGTCGCCTCCGTGCCTGTGACCGTCAAGGGCAACGCTGCCGAGACGATCGAGATCAACGCCGTCGGCGCGGGCGCCACCGTTGCCAACACCTTCGTGCTCGGCGTTGGCGATTCGGTGCTGCTGTCGTTGAATGGCGCCGGCTGGTACGAGCAGCAGGGCGTCCGCGCAGCGGCCGTCAGTGCGCTTGGATGCGGCGCGCAGACGTGGCAAACCAGAACGGGCTTGGCGACCGGGACCAACTACACCAACAGCACCGGGCGCGCGATCTTCGTGACCATGGGCGGGTCCGCTTCGGGCGCGATCGGCTACTACCAGTTGATCATCGGCGGCATTGCCGCGGCGCAGACGAACGTGCCCTCCGGCAGTGCCTTCACCGTTTCTGGAATCGTGCCGAATGGCGCGACCTATCAACTTTCCAAGGGCGGCGCGGATACCTTCGCGTCGCCGATCTGGGCCGAACTCAGGTAAGGAGCAGCCATGAAATTCTTTCGAGACACCACCGGGCAAGCGTTCGCATTTGAAGCCGACGGCTCCCAAGACCACCTGATCCCTGCCGGCGCCGTCGCCATGACTGCCGCCGACGTGGCCGCGCTGAATTCATCAGTGCCGAACAACTGGGCGGCCCGGCAGTTCGCCGCGCGCGCCGCACTCACCGAGTCTGATCTGACCGTCCTGCGCTGCTACGAATCCGCCGTCGCGGTGCCGGCAACCTGGGCGACGTACCGCAAGGCCCTGCGAGCGATCATCGCGGCCAGCACGGGCGATCCGACCCAGGCGATGCCGACGAAGCCTGCGTACCCGGCCGGCACCTGACGCATCCTTTTCTCGACCATGCAAGCCCGCCCACCGGCGGGTTTTTTCATTTTGGAGACCACCATGCGCTGGGCCACCGAAACCGATCCGCGATTGCCGTCCTGGCTGAATACCGTCCTCAATTGGCCGCCGTTTCTGTTGCCGATGGAAGCCATCGTCCCGCTGCTGTGCCTGACGTGCGGATTCCTCTCCGTGCGCAATGATCGGCTCGTCCTGGCTCGTCTGGACCGTGGCGAGAACCCGCAGATGTACAGCAACGGGGCGCTGATGATCCGGCTGATGTTTCCGTTCTGGCTCGGCATCCAGGTGCGCTGGTCAGGCGCGATCGACAAGCCGGCATACCTCCAGGCCGGGCTCGGATGGAAGCTCAACGGACGCTTCGCCATCACCATCCGCATCAACGACGACCTCGGCGCTGCCGCTGGCGTCCTGGCCCCGAATACCGATCAGTCGATCGGCTGGCACGAGGGCGGCAAATGAGCGCGCATACCTGGATGCTGGTGGCACTCGGGCTGACGCTCGTCGTCGGCGCGCTGGCGGCCGGCAACACCATCCTGCACACGTTCGCAGTCGCAATCGACGTGCTGGCCGAGAATCTGGGTTGGAACCGCGTCGGCTGCATCACGCTGTCCTCGCGCGCAGGGCTCGCCGCTCGCCAGGGTCACGGACGCTGGTCGATGGCGATCGGGTTCCTGTTCGGCTCGTGGCCGCCGCTCTCCAAGTGGCGCGACCTATCGGCCTGGTGCGTGGCGCTCTTGCAGCACGGAGAGGGCGCGATACCGGCTGACGC
>JAGWIL010000490.1 GCA_028866335.1 Rhodospirillales bacterium | reverse complement strand
GCGTCAGCCCGCCCGCATCCAGCGCGCCTTCAACCGCCACCAGGCCGAGATTGCCCGGCAACTGGTCCAGCGGCGTTTGCCCCGCCAGCGCATCCTGCAGCGTGTCAACATTCTTGGCCACCGCTTGCTGGGCCATCTGTAATTGCAGGGCTTGGGTTACCTGCGTGGCAAGCTGCGCCGGGTTTGGCCCGTTGGTGCCAATGGATGTAACCTTGAACAGATACATGCCGAGGTCTCCGGCCACAGGCCCCATCACCTGGCCGGTTTGCGCGGCAAACACCGCCTGCGCCAGCGCACCGGAGGGAATCTGGTTCTGCTGCACACTGGCCAGCGGTACCGGGGTGGCGTGGTATTTCTGGGCCAATGCCTGCATCTCTGCCCAGTTTGCCCCACGCTTCCAGGCAGCCTTAAGCTGGGAGGCATCGGCCAAATCCTGCACGGAAAGCACATCCGCGCTGCGCACCGGCACGCTGGGGCTGGCAGCCTCAGCTCGGGCCATTGCCGCAGCGATTTGTTGCGGCGGCACCTGCTCCTGCTGTGCCATTAAAGCCGGGGAGAGGATCACCACCTGCACATTGCGGTATTCCGGCGCGGTGAATTCGCCCTGGTTATTCTGCCAATAGCGCTGCAGCACCGCATCGGCCGGGGCGGGCGGCACGGGCTGGGTGTTAAGCGGCACATTCACCAATTCGGCCGTGCGCTCAGCGCCCAGCAAGCCGAAAATCGGCGCGGCCATGGCATCCGGCACCGTACCAGCACTGATAATCGGCGTAATCAACTGGCGGCCGATCAGCTCGTCTTTAATCTGGCCGATGAAGTCGTCCTGCGAAATGCCGCTTTGCTGCAACACCTGGGCAAATTTCGCTTTATCGAAGCTGCCATTGGTCTGGAACGCCGGAATGGTGTCCAGCACCGCGCGCACGGCGGAATCCGGCACGCCAATGCCGTATTGCGCGGCGGCATGGCGCAGAATCGCGCGCCTCAGCGCATCGGAGAGCGCCTGCATGGCCATTTGCTGCCGCGCGGTGGCGTCTGGCTGCTGGCCCTGCTGCTGCGCCGCGCTCAACGCGCGCTGGTAATCCGCCTGCACCTCGCTCGCATCAACAGGCTGGCCGGAAACCGTGGCCACCGCCGTGGAACTGCCTGTTAAGGTGAACACATTGGAGATGCCCCACAAAACGAACACCACCACGAGCAGCGCGAAAAACCCGCGCGCCACCCAACTCTCCATGAAATTCCGGACCCCGACCAGCATCGCTCTCTTTACCCAAAACCGCCGCCTCTATAGCTAGGCGGCAAGGACTGGGCAATTCATGGCCGGAAAACCGGTTTGCGGTC
>JAGWIL010000489.1 GCA_028866335.1 Rhodospirillales bacterium | reverse complement strand
TACCCGGTTGGCGGAGTGGTAATGCGGGCGGAGCATCTTGCCCGATTAAACGCCAGCGCGCCTTATTTCAGCGGCTGTGGCGGTAGCCCGGTGGCGGCGGCGGCGGGCATGGCGGTGCTGGATGTGATCGAGGCGGAAAAGCTCGTCCGCAATGCCGGGCGCAGCGGCGAGCTGTTGCGCAAGGGGTTGCGGCGGCTCGCGAAATCTGTCCCGCGCATTGCCGCTGTGCGTGGAGCAGGATTATTGTTCGGTGTGGATATGGCCTCGCCCGCAACCGGCGCGCCAGACCCCGAGGCGGCGGGCCAGGCTATTAACGCATTGCGGCGGAATTTCATCCTGGCTGGCAGAGCAGCGCCCACAAGCCATGTTTTGCAACTGCGCCCGCCCTTATCCATCTCGGCGGAGCAGGTGGCGCAATTTCTGGAGGCTTTTGGTGGCGTTATGGCCACGCTGGCATGAACCGCGCGCTCTGGGGCTCTCTTATGCAGGTGAACACCTCGACATCTGGCTGTCACATCGCTACTTGGAGCGCGGGATGAGCAAGGCGGGGCCAGCATGATCGACGACGACAAGCCACATGAGGAATGCGGCGTATTCGGCGCCTGGAACGTGGCCGATGCGGCGGCGATCACCGCGCTCGGCCTGCATGCGCTCCAGCATCGCGGCCAGGAAGCCACAGGCATTGTCACGCATGACGGCGTGCGTTTCCATTCTCATAAGGGCCTTGGCCTGGTGGGTGATAATTACGGCGATGCCAAGGTGATGGCCGGGCTGCCGGGTGCCCGCGCCATTGGCCATAACCGCTACGCCACCACGGGCGATACGGTGCTGCGTAACGTGCAGCCGTTATTCGCGGAGTTTGAATTCGGCGGCTTTGCCGTGGGCCATAATGGCAACCTCACCAACGCGCACACGCTGCGCAAGGCGCTCACCCGCCGCGGCTGCTTGTTCCAGTCCACTATGGACTCAGAAGTGTTTGTTCACCTCATCGCCATCTCTCTCTACGCCAATGTGGTGGACAGGCTGATCGACGCGATCAAGCAGGTGATCGGCGCGTATTCCCTGGTGGCGCTCACCAATGAACAGCTTATTGGCGTGCGCGACCCGCTGGGCGTGCGCCCGCTGGTGCTGGGCAAACTTTCCGGGGCGGATGGCAAGCCAGGCTGGGTGCTGGCCTCCGAGAGCTGCGGCCTCGATATCGTGGGCGCGGAATTCGTGCGCGATGTCGAGCCCGGCGAGATCGTGCTGATCGACGATAGCGGTGTTACCAGCATCAAACCTTTTGCGCCGGTGAAGCCGCGCTTCTGCGTGTTCGAGTATATTTATTTCGCCCGGCCGGATTC
>JAGWIL010000488.1 GCA_028866335.1 Rhodospirillales bacterium | reverse complement strand
TGGCCTCGCGGCATTGCTTATCAAGGCGCATCGCGGCCCGGCAGCGGTTGAGCTGGCATGAAGCGTGATGCAAAAAATCGCACCTCGTTTTCGCGCCGGGCCTTGCTCATCGGCGCGGGCCAGGCGGCGGTGTTCGCCGCCATCACCACCCGGCTTTACCATCTGCAAATCGCCGAGCACGGCAAATACGCCCTGAAGGCCAAACAGAACTCCATCTCCGAGCGGCTGGTCGCCCCCTTGCGCGGTATCATGACCGACCGCTTCGGCACGGTTCTGGCCGGCAATCAGCAGCACTGGAACGCCCTGTTCGTGAAGGACATGGCGCCGGAGCCAGACGCGGTGCTGGAGAATTTCTACCGCCTCGTCCCGCTATCAGACGACGAAAAAGCCCGCATCCAGCAAGACCTCGCAACCCATCCCGGCTATATTCCGGTGATGCTGAAAGACTGGCTCGACTGGCCGGACATGGCGGCGATTGAGGTGAACACGCCCAACCTGCCGGGCGTGATCGTGCAGGCGGGCTCCAGCCGCACCTATCCGCTGGGTCCCATCGCGGCGCACGCGGTCGGCTATGTCGGGCGGCCGAACCAAAAGGAGGCTGCGGCAGATTCAGTGCTGGCCCTGCCCGGCATGCGCGTGGGCCGCACCGGCGCTGAGGATGCGAACGACCTCGCTTTGCGCGGCGCCCCTGGCTTTGTGCAAACCGAAACCAATGTGCGCGGCGAGGTTATGCGCGTGGTGGCGCAGGATAACGGCACGCCGGGGCAAACCGTGGCGCTGGCGTTGGATGCCGGGTTGCAGCAGCTCGCCGTGCAAAGCCTGGCGGGCCAGACCGGCGCAATCGTAATGCTGGACGCAACAACCGGCGAAATTCTCGCCATGGCCAGCACCCCCGCCTTCGATCCAACATTGTTCGACAAAGGCGTGCCCAACGATATCTGGAATGGCTGGATAAACGATCCCCGGCATCCGCTGCTTAACAAAGCCGCCGCCGGGCTGTTCGCCCCCGGCTCCACCTTCAAGCCCAGCGTGGCGCTGGCAGCCCTTAAATGCGGTGCGCTCACGCCAGATTCCACCCATAACTGCCCGGGCTTCCTCAAACTCGGCGACCATATTTTCTGGTGCGACAATCACGACGCCCACGGCACCATCAATGTCGTGGACGCGCTGAAGGTAAGCTGCGACGTGTTTTTCTATAAAACCGCGCTGGATACCGGTATCGACCGCATCGCCGAAATGGCATCGATCATGGGCCAGGGTGTCGATCTCGGCTCGGACGTGCCGAACGCGCAAACTGGGCTGGTGCCCACGCATGACTGGGCCAAGCAGCACGGCATCCATTGGGT
>JAGWIL010000487.1 GCA_028866335.1 Rhodospirillales bacterium | reverse complement strand
GTGGTGGATATCCGCGCCGTCGAGGTCACCCGCGAAGGTGGTGGACTGTTCCCCGTGGCCCACCGTGAGCAGATTCGCGCGCGCGGCCCTTCCGTACGGGCTGATCTTCCGGCTGGCGTTTGGCGGGATGGGAACGAGCCATTGCCGCCACTGCCCTCGGCCAGCTCCTCCTCGCCCTTCGCGGGCATTTACCGTTACGACGAGTATGACCGCGACTTTCTGCGCCAGCGCGCGGCAATTTTTGGCGAGCAGGTGGAGCGCCGGCGCAAGGGCGAGCTTTCAGAAGAAGAATTCAAACCGCTGCGGCTGATGAACGGCCTGTATTTACAGCTACACGCCTATATGCTGCGCATCGCCATTCCTTACGGTGTGCTCAGCGCCACACAGCTACGCCAGCTTGCTTATGTGGCCCGGCATTACGACCGTGGCTATGGCCATTTCACCACCCGCCAGAATATCCAGTTCAACTGGCTGCGGTTGGAGGATACGCCTGCCGCTCTGGCGGCTTTGGCCGAGGCTGATATTCACGGCATCCAGACCAGCGGCAACTGCATTCGCAACACCACCACGGATGAATTTGCCGGGGCGGCGGCGGATGAAATCGTCGACCCGCGCCTTTACGCTGAGATCATTCGCCAATGGTCCACGGACCATCCTGAATTCACCTATCTGCCGCGCAAGTTCAAAATCGCCATCGTTGGCGCGGGTCACGACCGCGCGGCGGTGCGGGTGCACGATATCGGCATCGAGGCTTACCGCAACACAGCCGGCGCGCCGGTGTTCCGCATCTTCGCCGGTGGCGGGCTTGGCCGCACCCCTTACGTGGCGGTGCAATTGCGCGAAGATCTGCCGGTTGCGGAATTGCTGCGCTATTGCGAGGCGATTCTGCGCGTCTATAACGCTCTTGGCCGGCGCGACAATATGTATAAGGCCCGCATCAAAATCCTCATCCGCGAGATGAAACCTGAAGCCTTCCTCAAAATGGTTGAGGATGAATATGCCAGCCTGCCCGAAGATTACTGCACACTCACCGATGAAATGGTGCAGGCGGTGGCAGCACGTTTCCCGGTGCCGGAGTTCCCCCGGCAAGACACAGGCGTGCTGAAATCAGCCTTGCTGGATGACCGTGCGCTTGCCCGTTGGGTGAAGCAGAACACCCACCCGCACAAGCAGCCCGGCTACATCTCTGCGGTTATTTCCTTGAAGCCGGTCGGCGGCATTGCGGGCGATGCGAGTGCCGACGAGATGGACGTGGTGGCGGACCTCGCGGATAAATACTCGCTGGGTGAAATCCGTGTGTCGCATGTGCAAAACCTGGTTTTGCCGCATGTGGCCAAGGATGATCT
>JAGWIL010000082.1 GCA_028866335.1 Rhodospirillales bacterium | reverse complement strand
TTCGGCAAGGACGATATGCGCATCCCCGACTCCAAGCATGAGCTAGTGGCAACCACGCAAGCCGAAGTGCGCGAGTTCGAGCAGCAATATCAGGACGGTCTGATCACCGCTGGCGAGCGTTACAACAAGGTGGTCGACGCGTGGTCGCGCTGTAAGGACCTTGTTGCCACCGCGATGATGAAGGAGATCTCCCGTCAGGAGATCGGCAACCCGACCAACTCGGTGTGGATGATGAGCCATTCCGGTGCGCGTGGTTCCGCCGCGCAGATGTCTCAGCTTGCCGGTATGCGCGGCCTGATGGCCAAGCCTTCCGGTGAGATCATCGAGCAGCCGATCATCGCGAACTTCAAGGAAGGCCTCTCGGTGCTTGACTATTTCAACTCCACCCACGGCGCCCGCAAGGGCCTGGCGGACACGGCGTTGAAGACCGCGAACTCCGGTTACCTCACCCGCCGCCTGGTGGACGTGGCGCAGGACTGCATAATCATTGAGGATGATTGCGGCACCGAACGCGGCCTGACTGTGAGCGCTGTGCGCGATGGTGGTGAGATCGTCGCCTCGCTCTCCGAGCGTGTTCTGGGCCGTACCGCCGCTGAAGACATTCTGGACCTGAACACCAGCGCGGTGATCGTGGCCCGCAATGAGCTGATCGAGGAGGCGCATGCCGAGCAGATCGAAAAGAGCGGCATCGAGACGGTGAAGATCCGCTCCGTGCTCACCTGCGACACCAAGATCGCGGTATGCGGCAGGTGCTATGGGCGCGACCTGGCGCGCGGCACCCCGGTGAATGTCGGCGAGGCTGTTGGCGTTATCGCCGCTCAGTCCATCGGCGAGCCGGGCACGCAGCTCACCATGCGTACCTTCCATATCGGTGGTGCGGCCCAGCGTGGCGCTGAGCAATCCAACGTGGAAGCCAGCCATGACGGCAGCGTTGTCATCCGCAACCGTACTGTGGTGACGAACTCCGCCGGCGTGCCGGTGGTGATGAGCCGTAATTGCGAAATCGTCCTCACCGATGCTGGCAAGCGCGAGCGTGCCCGCTTCCGCGTGCCCTATGGCGCGCGCCTGCTGGTGGATGAGGGGGCGGATGTCGCACGTGGCCAGAAGCTGGCCGAGTGGGACCCGTACACACTGCCGATTATTACCGAGCGTGCCGGTATCGTGGAGTATGCGGACCTTATTGAAGGCATCACCCTGGTAGAGCGGACCGACGAAGTGACCGGCCTCACCTCCAAGGTGGTGGTGGATTACAAGCAATCCGCCCGCGGTGCTGACTTACGGCCCCGCCTGCTGCTGAAGGACGAAAAGGGCGAAATACTGCGCCTGGCGAACGGCACTGAGGCCCGGTATTTCCTCTCGCCGGACTCGATCCTCTCAATCGAATCCGGTGCCACGGTGGCGGCGGGTGACGTGCTGGCGCGTATTCCCCGCGAAGGTTCCAAGACCCGCGACATCACCGGTGGTCTGCCGCGCGTCGCGGAATTGTTCGAGGCTAGGCGTCCGAAGGATCACGCGATTATCGCTGAAATCGATGGCCGCGTTGAATTCGGCAAGGATTACAAGGCCAAGCGCCGGGTTATCGTGAAGAGCGACGACACGGGCGAGGAGACCGAGTATCTGGTTCCCAAGGGCAAGCATGTCTCCGTGCAGGAAGGCGATTATGTCCGCAAGGGTGACCCGCTGGTGGATGGCCCGCGCGTGCCGCACGACATTCTGCGCGTGCTGGGCGTGGAGGCGTTGTCCGACTATCTGGTCAACGAAATCCAGGATGTTTACCGCCTGCAAGGCGTGAAGATCAACGACAAGCATATCGAGGTGATTGTTCGCCAGATGTTGCAGAAGGTTGAGATCACCGAGGCGGGAGATACCACATTCCTGGTGGGCGAGCTGGTTGACCGTGTGGAGTTCGACATGGAAAACAGCAAGTTGGCCGCTGATGAACGGTCCGCTCAGGGGCTGCCGGTGTTGCAGGGCATCACCAAGGCCTCGCTGCAGACGCAGAGCTTCATCTCCGCCGCCTCCTTCCAGGAAACCACGCGCGTGCTTACCGAGGCAGCCACGGCCGGCAAGATGGATATGCTGACCGGCCTGAAAGAGAATGTGATTGTCGGGCGTCTGATCCCGGCGGGAACAGGCTCGGTGATGAACCGGCTGCGCTCCATCGCCGCGGGACGCGACCGGAAGACGCTGGACACCAAGGGTGGCCAGACCTCCAAGCCAGAGCTGGTTGTCGAGTAACATCGACTCGCCTCTCTATATGTAAATGTCTCAACGGCGCCTTATCCAGGCGCCGTTTTGATTAGAGCCGGACGATTTTAGATCGAATCACGCGGGATTCGCTCTAAAATCTGAATCCGCCTCTAAAACAATAAAGTAGAGGGCGATTCAGACTGCAGGCTCGCTCCTGAAGTGAGCGAACCTGCAGTCATCGCGCTCTAGCTCCTAGCCATGAGGATTCAGAAAGCCTGCGTTTTCTTGCGGTTTGGTGTAGGAGAATCGCTTGACTTGGGTAGGAGCCGCTTCTAAGGAGAGCACTCTCGCGGTTCCGGGGTTCCGGGCCGGGTGGTCTGTAAAAAGTCTGGCGCGTGCGGCGCCGTGCGGAATGCTCCGTGCCTAGGCCGTGCGCTGGATATGTTGTTCCGTAAGGATGGGTTCCATACCTCCTTCGCGGCGCTTTTTTATGGAACACCCGATCCTGTCCGAGGAATTGGGAATTTGAACACGTAGCAGGATGAGATATGCCGACCATTAACCAGTTGATCGCCAAGGGCCGTGAGCCGGCTGCCAAGCGCAACAAGGTGCCTGCCCTTGAGGGCTGCCCTCAGAAGCGTGGCGTCTGCACGCGCGTCTATACGACGACCCCGAAGAAGCCGAACTCAGCACTTCGTAAGGTTGCCAAGGTGCGCCTGACCAACGGGTTTGAGGTGGTGAGCTACATTCCCGGTGAAGGCCATAACCTGCAGGAGCACTCAGTTGTGCTGATCCGCGGCGGCCGCGTGAAAGATCTTCCCGGCGTTCGCTACCACATTCTGCGTGGTGTTCTGGATACGCAGGGCCTGCCGAAGCGCCGCAAGCGTCGTTCGCTCTATGGCGCCAAGCGTCCGAAGTAAGGAGAGGTTGAGATGAGCCGCCGCCGCCGCGCCACTAAGCGTGAAGTTCTGCCGGACGCCAAGTTCGGTGATATCGTCATCAGCCGTTTCATGAATGTGCTGATGTATGATGGTAAGAAATCTGTTGCCGAAGGGATCGTTTATGGCGCCCTCGACGTGCTGAAGAAGCGCGGCGGGCCGAGTGCCGACCCTGTGCGCCTGTTCCATGAGGCGTTGGACAATGTGAAGCCGGCGATCGAGGTTCGCTCCCGCCGGGTTGGCGGCGCGACCTACCAGGTCCCCGTTGAGGTTCGCACTGAGCGCCGTCAGGCGCTGGCGATCCGCTGGATCATCGACTCTGCCCGCAAGCGCGGCGAGCATACGATGGAAGAGCGGCTGTCGAACGAGCTGCAGGATGCGGTGAATAATCGCGGCTCTGCGGTCAAGAAGCGTGAAGATACCCATCGTATGGCCGAAGCCAATAAGGCTTTCAGCCATTACCGCTGGTAATCTTCTGACCATTCCAAGTTTTTAGCCTGCACACGGAGCAGATAAATGGCCAAAGCTAAATTTGAGCGCAATAAGCCGCATGTGAACATCGGGACCATCGGCCACGTTGACCATGGTAAAACCTCGCTGACCGCCGCCATCACCAAGGTGCTGGCCAAGGCTGGTGGCGCTACATTCACCGCGTACGACCAGATCGACAAGGCGCCGGAAGAGCGCGCCCGCGGTATCACGATCTCGACCGCTCACGTTGAGTACGAGACCGCCAATCGCCATTACGCACACGTCGACTGCCCTGGCCACGCTGATTATGTGAAGAACATGATCACCGGTGCCGCGCAGATGGATGGTGGTATTCTGGTGGTGTCCGCTGCTGACGGCCCGATGCCGCAGACCCGCGAGCACATTCTGCTTGCTCGCCAGGTTGGCGTGCCGGCCCTGGTTGTGTTCCTGAACAAGATGGATCTGGCTGACCCCGATCTGGTTGAGCTGGTTGAGATGGAAGTGCGCGAGCTACTCTCCAACTACGGTTTCCCGGGTGATGATATCCCCATCATTAAGGGTTCCGCTGTTTGCGCGCTGAACGACACCAATCCCGAGATCGGCGAACAGGCCGTGATGGAGCTGATGGCTGCCGTTGACGCCTATATCCCGCAGCCCGAGCGCGCCATCGACAAGCCGTTCCTGATGCCGGTGGAAGACGTGTTCTCCATCTCCGGCCGTGGCACCGTGGCAACCGGCCGCGTTGAGCGTGGTATTGTCAAGGTTGGTGAGGAAATCGAGATCGTCGGCCTGCGTCCGACCGTCAAGACCACCGTTACCGGCGTTGAGATGTTCCGCAAACTGCTGGACCAAGGTCAGGCGGGCGACAATATCGGCGCGCTGCTGCGTGGCACCAAGCGTGAAGACATCGAGCGCGGCCAGGTTCTGGCGGCACCCGGTTCCATCACGCCGCACACCAAGTTCTCTGGCCAGGCTTATATTTTGACCAAGGAAGAAGGTGGCCGCCACACGCCGTTCTTCACCAACTATCGCCCGCAATTCTACTTCCGTACCACGGACGTGACCGGTGTGGTTCAGTTGCCTGAGGGCACGGAAATGGTGATGCCGGGCGATAACGTGACGATCGCTGTTGAGCTGATCGCCCCGATCGCCATGGACGAAGGCCTGCGCTTCGCAATCCGCGAAGGTGGCCGCACCGTTGGTTCGGGCGTCGTCGCCCAGATCAGCAAGTAATCAATCGGCCCCTGTATCTGAAGAGTTCGAGTTAAGATGGACAATCAAAACATCCGTATCCGCCTGAAGGCGTATGACCATCGCGTGCTGGATAACAGCACGAAGGACATCGTGAACACGGCGAAGCGCACTGGCGCGCAGGTGCGGGGGCCGATTCCTTTGCCGACCCATATCGAGCGGTTCACCGTGAACCGTTCGCCGCATGTCGATAAGAAGAGCCGCGAGCAGTTCGAAATTCGGACGCATCGTCGCTTGCTGGATATCGTTGACCCGACACCGCAGACCGTGGACGCGCTGATGAAGCTCGACCTCGCCTCCGGCGTTGAAGTCGAAATTAAGATCTGAGCTTAGGTGGTATAGGTATTATGCGTACCGGTGTGATCGCGAAAAAGCTGGGAATGACCCGGCTGTTTAAAGAAGACGGCACGCATGTGCCGGTCACGGTGCTGCATCTCGATGAGGTGCAGGTTGTGGCGGCGCGTAACGTTGAGAATGATGGCTACGCGGCTGTTCAGTTGGGTATTGGTAAGGCTAAGCCCAAGAATGTGAGCAAGGCGCAGAAAGGCCACTTCGCCAAGGCGAAGGTCGAGCCGGCGATGAAGCTGGTTGAGTTCCGCGTGGCGGAAGATGCCTTGCTGGAGCCGGGCGCTGTGTTATCCGCCGCTCATTTCAGCGTTGGCCAGTTTGTTGATGTTGCTGGTATCACCAAGGGCAAGGGCTTCGCTGGTGGTATGAAGCGCTGGAACTTCGCGGGTCTTGAGGCGTCTCACGGCGTTTCGATCAGCCATCGTTCCCTGGGTTCCACCGGTAACCGCCAAGACCCCGGCAAGACCTTCAAGAACAAGAAGATGGCCGGTCATCTCGGCCAGGAGCGCGTGACCACCCTTAACCTGATGGTTGAGAGCGTTGATCTTGAGCGTAATCTTGTGATGCTGCACGGTGCGGTGCCCGGTTCCAAGGGTGGCTATGTGCTGGTGCGCGATGCGGTGAAGAAGGCGCGTCCTGCTGATGCCGCTTATCCCGCCGGTCTGAAGGGCTGACCCGATGAAACTGGATTTGGTTGATTTTGATGCGAAATCTGTTGGCAGCGCCGAGCTGCCCGACGAGATTTTTGCAGCCGAGCCACGGGTGGACATCATCGCCCGCGTGATTCACTGGCAGTTGGCCAAGCGCCGCTCTGGTAACCACAAGGTAAAGGGCATGGGCGAGGTTTCGGGCACAACCCGCAAGCCATACAAGCAGAAGGGCACGGGTAATGCCCGTCAGGGCTCTCTGCGGGCGCCGCAATTCCGCACCGGTGGTGCCGTGCATGGTCCGGTTGTGCGGGACCACGGCTATTCGCTGAACAAGAAGGTCCGCCGTTTGGGTCTTATCTCCGCGCTCTCCGCCAAGGCTGCCGCTGGTAAGCTGGTCGTGCTTGAGGATGTTGCGGCACTGGACAAGACCAAGGACGTTGCCGCCAAGGTGAAGAATTTTGGCTGGACCTCGGCGTTGATCGTTGATGCGGCTGTCGAAGAGAAATTCGGCCGCGCCTCCCGCAATGTGAAGGGGCTTGATGTGCTGCCGGTTGTGGGTGCGAATGTTTACGACATTATGCAGCACGACGTTCTGGTGGTTACAAAAGCCGCTATCGAGGGTTTGAAGGAGCGCCTGGCATGACCGGCACCGTAAAAATTTCTGACGAGCGCATGTACGAGATCGTACGCGCGCCGCACATCACCGAGAAAGCCACAATGCTTTCCGAGAAGAACCAGTTCGTCTTCAAAGTGGCGGCCGATGCAACCAAGCCTGAAATCAGGGCAGCGGTTGAAGGGTTGTTCAAGGTGAAGGTAACCAACGTCAACACGCTCATCACCAAGGGCAAGGCTAAGCGGTTCAAGGGCCGCCCTGGCCAACGCTCTGACGTGAAGAAGGCGTTTGTGACTCTTGCCGAAGGTGAGAGCATCGATTTCACCACCGGTCTCGCCTGAGGTTTTGAGAGATGGCACTGAAGCATTTTAATCCGGTCACGGCGAGCCTTCGCGGCACGGTACTGATCGACCGTAGCGAGCTCTGGAAGGGCAAGCCCGTTAAGGGCCTGACCGAAGGTCAGCACTCCAGCGGCGGGCG
>JAGWIL010000081.1 GCA_028866335.1 Rhodospirillales bacterium | reverse complement strand
TAAACACCTCCCTAGACATAGGATCAGACAGATATGGCGAAGCCCGCCTCCAGAAGCCCACGCAAAAAAGAGCGCAAGAACATCATCTCCGGTGTCGCGCATGTTCTCGCCAGCTTCAACAACACCATGGTCAACATCACCGATGCGCAAGGCAATACCATTGCCTGGTCGTCGGCGGGTTCCCAAGGATTCAAGGGTAGCCGCAAATCCACCCCGTACGCAGCTCAGGTTGCCGCGGAAGACGCTGGCCGCAAGGCGCGCGAGCATGGGATGGAAATGCTGGAGATTGAAGTGAGCGGCCCCGGTTCGGGACGCGAGAGCGCGCTGCGCGCCCTCCAGGCCGTTGGCTTTCAGATTTCCGCGATTCGTGACCTCACGCCGATTCCGCATAATGGCTGTCGGCCGCGCAAGCGCCGCCGCGTCTAATTCGCCGGAATCGTATTTTCTGTAAGGCCCAAATGGTGGTGTTCTCCTCACCGCCTCTCGGCCGGAGGGCTAGATGTTGAAAGAGTCGAATTTATCGCTACAGCGGAATTGGCAAACGCTGATCAAGCCGGAACAGCTCGATGTTGAGTTCGGTTCCGATGCGTCGCGCGTTGCCATCATCATTGCTGAGCCGCTGGAGCGTGGCTTTGGCATGACGCTTGGCAACTCGCTGCGGCGTATATTGCTTTCCTCCCTGCAAGGCGCTGCTGTCACCGCCGTGCGGATAGACGGCGTGCTGCACGAGTTCTCCACCCTTGCCGGCGTCCGCGAGGACGTGACGGACATCGTGCTGAACATCAAGCAGCTTGCTGTGAAGATGCATGGCGAGGGCCCGAAGCGCATGGTGCTCACCGCCACCGGCCCTGGCGAGATTAAGGCCGGGCAGATCCAGGCTGGGCACGACATCGAGATCATGAACCCGGACCTCGTGCTCTGCACGCTGGATGACGGTGCTTCGCTCGGCATGGAGTTCACGGTGAATAACGGCCGTGGCTACGAGCCCGCCGCCAATAACCGCCCGGAAGACGCGCCGATTGGGCTCATCCCGGTTGATGCGATCTATTCCCCGGTCAAACGCGTTTCCTACAAAGTGGAAAAAACCCGCGTTGGCCAGGTGACAGATTACGACAAGCTGATCCTTGAGGTCGAGACCAACGGCGCTATCACCCCGGAAGATTCCGTGGCGCTCGCCGCCCGCATCCTGCAGGACCAGCTTTCGATGTTCGTGAACTTCGAGGAGCCGCAGCGTGCGCGCGCCGAGGAGCCGAGGATCGAGCTGCCCTTCAACCCCAACCTGCTGCGCAAGGTGGACGAGCTGGAGCTTTCCGTCCGTTCCGCCAACTGCCTCAAGAACGACAATATCGTGTATATTGGCGATCTGGTGCAGAAGAGCGAGCAGGAGATGCTGCGCACCCCGAATTTCGGGCGCAAATCCTTGAACGAAATCAAGGAAGTGTTGACGGTCATGGGGCTTTCCCTGGGCATGAACGTGCCCGATTGGCCGCCTGAGAACATCGAAGAGCTGGCCAAACGCTCCGATCAACCTTTCTAACTATCGTCTTACCAGGAACACCTCATCATGCGTCACGGAATTGCCGGCCGGAAACTCGGCGTAACCTCCTCTCATCGCCAGGCGATGTTCCGCAACATGGCTGTCGCGCTCATCAAGCACGAGCAGATCACCACGACTCTGCCGAAGGCCAAGGAACTGCGCCCGGTGGCTGAGAAGCTCATCACCCTGGGCAAGCGCGGTGGTCTTCATGCGCGCCGCCAGGCTTATGACCAACTGCGCGACGAGACGATTGTTGCCAAGTTGTTTGATGCCCTGGCGACCCGCTATAAAACCCGCTCTGGTGGCTACACCCGCGTGTTGAAGGCCGGTATGCGCTATGGCGATGCGGCGGATATGGCCGTGATTGAATTTATCGACCGTGACGTTTCCGCCAAGGGCCAGGATTCCGGTCCGCGTCCGGAAGTGGCGGCAGAGGATGAGGGCGAGGAATAATCCTCTCCCTTTTTAGGCATTAAAAAAGGCGGGCCAATCGGCTCGCCTTTTTTGTTGCACCAGATCAAATCGGCTTATGCGCCTTATCCAGCAAGCGCGAGATAAAGCCCTTCTTCTTCGGCAGCTTCGGCTCGGCCTTCTTTGCCTCTTCCGCCGCCATTCGGGCTTTAACTTTCATCCATTCATCCAGGCTCTTGCCTGCCTTCTTGGCGCGCTCCTGCTCATAGGCAAGCTGGCCTTTGCTGAGTTTCTTCTCCGTCATCGTGCTCATTGGTCTCTCCAAATCTGGGCGGAGCCTAGTCTCCCGCCAGGAAAATTCAACCGGATTCACACACCATTCCGCCGCGCCAGCACCACCCGTTCCAGCGCGCCCAGCAGCGCGTAAATCCCAACCCCGGCCGCCCCCAGCAGCAGCAATGCTGCAAACATGCGGGGGATCTGCAACCGATAGCTCGCCTCGATAATCTCCCATGCGAGCCCTGAGGCAAACCCGCCGGAGCCCGCCACGAATTCCGCCACCACCGCCCCCACCAGCGCCAGCGTGCCCGCCAGCCTTAAGCCTGTGAGGAAGTAAGGCAGCGCGTATGGCAGCGAGAGTTGAAACAGCACTTGCCAGCGCGTCGCCCCATTCAGCCGGAATAAATCCATTAGCTCCACCGGCGTCGCCGCCAGCCCGGCGGCGGTGTTGGAGAGGATGGCGAAGAATGACACCACCACCGCGCACACCACCAGTGCCAGAAAGGGTTGCCCCACCCAGATGATGATCAGCGGCGCGATCGCCACTACCGGCGTTACCTGTACCACCACGGCCCAGGGCTGCACGGCGGAACGGAATAGCGGGCTCGCCGCCATCGCCACCGCCAGCAACACGCCCAGCACGGTTGAACTCAATAGCGCCGCCCCCGTCACCGCCAGGGTGGAAAGCAACCCGGCACCCAAAGCCCCCCGTGCCTGCCAGAAGGCCTGTGCGATATCAACCGGCCCCGGCACCACATAGCTCGGCGTATGCGTCACCCACACCGCTCCTTGCCACATTGCCAGCGCGATCAAGCCGAAGGCGAAGGGCGCCACCCGTTCCACATTCCGGTTCATGCGGGCATGATCCGCTGAAAATCGCCGGTAATCTCCGCCACCAACTGGTGATAAGCAGCACTCTCCCGCCGCCCTGGCCCCTCGGGCAGCTCCGGCGTCAGCGCCGTGGCAATGCTTCCCGGCCTGGGCGTCATAATCATAATCCGGTTGGCGAGATACGCCGCCTCGTAGATGGAATGGGTCACGAATACCACGGTCTTCCCGGTCCGCCGCCATAAGCCCAGCAGATCGTCCTGCAATTTGTGCCGGGTGAATTCATCCAGCGCCCCGAAGGGCTCGTCCATCAACAGCAGCGCCGGTTCGGAAACCAGGGCGCGGGCGATGGAAACGCGCATCCGCATCCCGCCTGAAAGCGCCTTGGGCTTAGTATGCTCGAACCCTTCCAGCCCCATTTGCGCCAGCGCCGCCATCACGCGGGGCATGGCCACCGCCCGGCCCACCCCGCGCAGCCGCAGCGGTAGATACACATTCTCCGCCGCATCCGCCCAAGGCAGCAGCGTCGGGTCTTGGAACACATAGCCAATCTCCCCGGCTGCGGGCTTACCCGCATGCCCCCAGGAAATCTCCCCGCTGCTCGGCGTATCAAGCCCTGCAAGCAGCCGCAGTAGCGTGGATTTGCCGCAGCCTGAAGGCCCCAGAAGGGCCACGAAACTGCCCGGCGCAATCTGGGCGTCTATCCTTTCCAGCGCCTTGGTGCCGTTGCCGAAAACTTTCGCAACCTGGCGCAGCGTTATCATCAGTTCTGCTTCGGCCTGCCGTGGTCGACAAATTCCAGCGTGTAGGCGCTCTTATAATCCAGCCCTTTGTCGTACATCCCGGCCTTCACCATCTGGTTGAAAAAGCTCGCCCAGCGCGCATCGGTCATCGCGTAAATGCCGAGCGTCTTCGTGTCGCCAGAATCCACAATCCCGCGCGCCTTCAACTGCTCATAGCCAAATTGTAGCAGCCCGTCAGTCATGTCTGGGTTGTCAGCCTTAATGGCGGCGAAGGCGGGTTGCGGGTTTTTATAAAGAAAATCATACCATCCCTGGGCGGAGGCATCGATAAACGCTTTCACCTCCGCCGGGTTCTGCTTCACCATCTTGTCAGATGTCGCCACCAGGCTGGCATAGCCATCGAACCCCGCATCCGGCAGCGCCAGCACCACCGGCCATTCGCCCGTGGCCTGGTGCACGAGGTAAGGTTCGGAGGTCACATACGCCTCCTGAACATCCGCTTTGTTGGTTAAAAACGGCGTTAGCGAAAACCCGTAGGCGCGTAGCTGCGAATCCGTGTATCCGTATCTGGATTGAAGGTAGAGCCACCAGCTCGCCCGCGTATCGGTTGAAACCGCAATCGGCTTGCCCTTCAAATCCTCAAAACTGTCATTGCCCTGGCCAGGATGCGCGATCAAACAATCCGGGTCCCTCTGGAACCCTGCCGCCACCACCTCGTACGGGATGTTCTCTTGCGCGAAATTCAGCGCCAGAAAGGCGTTGGAGGTAATGTCGAAATCCAGCTTGCCCGCCACCAGCAATTGCGCGGTGTTCACCTGCGGCCCGCCCTGGTAGATCGTCACATCCAGCCCGGTTTTTTTATAAAGCCCTTCGGCCATGGCCTCGTAATACCCGCCATATTCTGGCTCAGCCACCCAATCCAGCCCGAAGGTGATCTTGGTGGCGGCGCGGGCGGTGGGGATGAAAGCGGTGATCGCGGCGGCGGCGGCGAAAGCAACACGGAGCGGGCGAAACATGCAAACAACTCCAAACTCTTGAGTTAAAGATCAAGACCTGCGACCTCAGCGATACAAGCTGATGCAGGAGCGCAGAAGCACTATAAGGTGCATTACCATGGGCGAAGCCAGGATCAAGGCAGGAATTTGGGTCTCCGCGGCATTGCGGATGGGCCTGTTGGAGAACAAGCCCGGCGTGGTGGTCCGCAAGGGCGATGTCGATGCCGGCGGCGTGCTGGTGAAACTATATGGCCGTACCGGCTGCATGGTGCTCAGCCAGTTTCGGGACATGGAGGGTAACCTAGCCTGGATGCGCGCCACCGGCCCCGCACCGGTGGATGAGCAAACGGCGGATGAGTACATCGCCAAACAAATCCGTTTCGATCCCGATTTATGGGTGCTGGAATTCGATGCGGTGGATTACCTGCCGCCGTTCGAGGGGAAGATTGTTTAGGGATCATTGATGGGGCAAAGGTGCTTCATTATCATTATCGAGAGTGAGATAAGCTTTCCAAAGGCCGCCATTTCCTGATGCAATTTTGGGACGGCAATGCGCCATTTGTTGCATTCGGGTATCATGACGTCGTTCCAGCAAGCCGAGACAAGGAAGCTCCGAACAGACGGAAAGATATTGAAGGAACCGGCCCATAGTTATAATATCAGCATGATAACGATTTCGAGATAAAAATGAGATTTTTTGGATTTGTTCTAATTTCAATTGCATTGCTTATACCAAAGATTGCTTCGGCAAACGACGTAACTGTTGGTGTCTTTGAAAGCGATCTTTCTAACCAAAATCCAGACAATCAAGCTCAAATTAACGTGGAGCTTGTCGCCTTGGGAGATGGGTTGATGAGTGCTGATGCTTATGAAAGGAGCATAGGGAATCACAGGATCTATTGTCCTTCAGACAACCTTAGCCTAACAGCATCACAAGACCAAGAAATACTTCAAGATTGGATACAGAGGAATAATCCAGACCCCAATATGCCCATTGGTGTTGCAATGTTGAAGGCACTCCGAGATGCATTCCCTTGTACAGATCAGTAGGACGCAGTTCTGAGGCCAAAAAGCAATTCTTATCCAGTCAGCGTCACGAATTTGCCGTCGCTAAACTTTAAGGGTCGCCTTCTGGCTGTGGCAAAATGATACCTCCAGATGGTGGCGTGGTAGTTGATGATCCAGATAGACTAGCAAGTCCTGATACTCCGGGGGAAATCATATGGGCGAGGTGGTTAAGAGCCGGTGGTGTCGCATAGTTATTACTTAGTGTGTCCTTGAGAGGATCAAAATCCGAGAGTTCTAAATTATTCCACCCATTTTTAAGGACTTCATAAAAGCAAGGAACGCGTATTTTAATGGGCAAAGAGTTTTGAAATTCAAATACATCACCATTAACTTCTGATGTTAGAAATACTCCAGGAACTATAGTTGCGTTGTGGATCAGGGCATTTCGAAACCAAAGTTTGATTTTTTGGATCTGGTTTTTGTTTAAATTCAAGTCAAATCCATTTGTGTTCAATGCTTCCAGCCGCGTATGGCCTTTACCAACTTTTAAATGGTGACTGATAGCATCGGTGACCGAGAATAATAGCAGTGTGGCAGCATACCCCATGATGCTGTTGTCGGGTTTTTTGTTTTCAATAAGTAATCTCGCTGCTTCGAGGCATTCGTTGACGGATTCTGTTGCAAGACCTTGAATAGAATTATGTAATGCCATAGCATTGCCCTCTTAAGTCAGTGTTGATCCGCTTCCCCTAAATCGTGCATTTTTGCATGCAAGCAAAAAACCGGGTGAAGATTGTATATTCCTTCTTCAAACCCAACTCATGTCAACATTTTCTTCCAAAACCAGTATTTCCAGCAACATCAATAACTAACACTAAGTTATTGATATTCAACTGCACAAATGTTCCACGTGGAACATAGCAAGAACCCCTCAAGGGCACTCCCCCGCCACACCCATAACCCCCGCCCCTGGCGCAACCACACTCCGTCCCAGCATTTTCCCCAGCCTCTCCGCCACCGCCACTGAATGCGCAAACTGGCATGGCTTCACCAAATGATCCTCGCTGTTGAAAAAATCCTTGCGTGGATACAGGCTCTCCCCCTTCACGCTTAAAAATCCCGGCCCATAAACCCGCATCACCGCCGCCCGTGC
>JAGWIL010000486.1 GCA_028866335.1 Rhodospirillales bacterium | reverse complement strand
CACGCCCTTTTTGAAGTCGGATGCGCTCTCCCGCCTCACCGGTGCAGAGCTTTACGTGAAGCTGGATCACCTCCAGGCCACCGGTGCCTTCAAAGAGCGCGGCGCCGCCAACAGCATCGCCCTGCTGTCGGCTGAGGAACGCAAGCGCGGCGTTATCGCCGTTTCTGCTGGCAACCATGCCCAGGCCGTGGCACGCCATGCCCAGCTTGCGGGCATTAAAGCCACCATCGTCATGCCCCGCCACACCCCGGCCACCAAAATTACCCGCACGGCAAGCTGGGGTGCCAATGTGGTGCTGCATGGGGAAACTTTGGCCGATGCCGCGGCTGAAGCCAGCAGGCTGGAGGCCCAGGAAGGGTTCTATTTCATCCACCCTTACGACAATGCAGCGGTAATGGCAGGCCAGGGCACCATGGCGCTGGAAATGTTCGAGGATGTGCCGGATTTGGACGCGCTGGTGGTGGCCACGGGCGGCGGCGGGTTGATTGCGGGCAGTGCCGTGGTGGCGCGGCATCTGCGCCCTGAATGCCAGGTGTATGGCGTGGAGGTGGAGCATTACGCCGCCTTCGCCCAGGCTTTGGCGGGCCAGGAGATTAAGGTCGGCGGCCCCACCATCGCCGAGGGCATCGCGGTGCGAGATATCGGGCAGAAACCGCTTTCCGTGCTGAAAGCGCTGGAGGTTCCGGTTCTCGTCGTCTCCGAACACGCGGTGGAAAGTGCGATCGCCGCTTATGCGGAAAACGCCAAACAAGTAACAGAGGGCGCGGGGGCGGCCAGCCTCGCCGCGGTGCTCAGCTTTCCCGAGCATTTCCGGGGCAAGAAAGTGGGCATCTCCATCTGCGGTGCGAATATCGACCCCCGCATTCTGGCCAACACCCTCATGCGCTGCCTGCTTCGCGATGGCAGGCTGCTCCGCCTGGTTTTGGAAATGCCGGACCGCCCAGGGATGCTCGCCGAAGTTGCCAAACGCATTGGCGAACTTGGCGGCAATATCCTGGAGGTTTCGCATCACCGTCTGTTCTCCAGCCCCTCAGTGCAGGATGCCCAGCTTGAGGTGATGATCGAGGCGCGGGATGCCGGGCATGGCGAGGCGATCGAAGCCTCGCTGGCGGAAGTGTTCGTTCTGCGGCGGCTTTAACCCGCCGGTATCGGCAGAACGGGCATCACCTCCACGCCCTCTCCGGGAAAAATGGTGAAGTGTGGATGGTTTGTGAACAGCGCGGCCGCTTCCTCGTGCGAGGCCGCGCGCACCACCGTATAGCCGCCCAGCAGATTGCTGATATCCTCGATCCCGGCCTTGGAGACTTTTTTTGTTTTGCCAAGCGGCCCACCCATCTCAACGATGGATTC
>JAGWIL010000485.1 GCA_028866335.1 Rhodospirillales bacterium | reverse complement strand
AGGCTAACGAGGAAAACATGTTTTGCCAACCACATATTTGCGCATGGCACTTGTTTTGCGGGCGGATAAGCTCTTCTCTTCATGACAGCGCATAAAGGAGTGGTGATGACCGTAAAGCGGGACAGGAAGCATATTCTCGTGGTGGGGGCGTCGCGCGGCCTTGGGCTGGGGCTGACGAGGGAGTTTCTACGCCGGAATTATCACGTGACCGCCACTGTGCGCGCGGCCATTTCCGGTGGTGGGCTCGATGAATATTACGAGCAACTGACGCTGGACACGCTGGATATCAACAGCCCCGGTTTAGCTGAGGCGTTTCTGGCGCGGATGAAGAATGAAATCTTCGATGTGGTGGTGCTGAACGCCGGCATTTATGGCCCGCGTGAAAAAAATCTCAGCGAGAGCACCGTGGAGGAGATCTCGCATGTGATGATGACCAATGCCATCAATCCGGTGCGCCTGGCGGAGCGGCTGGTGCCGATGCTGCGGCCGGAAACCGGGGTGCTGGCCTTTATCTCGTCGGCCCTTGGCAGCCTGGAACTGAACGCCAATGATGGCAGCGAGCTTTATTGCGCCAGCAAGGCGATGTTGAACCGACTTAGCCGCTCCTTCGCCACGACATATGATTACCTGACCATCGTGAACCTGCACCCCGGCTGGGTGCGTACGGAGCTGGGCGGGCTGGACGCGCCGCTGGACGTGGAGACGAGCGCGCGCGGCATGGCCGATGTGCTGGAAAGCCGCGCCGGGGCGGGCGGGCATGAGTTTCTGGATTATCGCGGCAAGATTGTGCCTTGGTGAGGGGCCTGGTTGGTTTAAACGCAAAACCTTGCTAGAGCGCCGCGATGGACCAGGCCCTGCACCAGAGCGAGGCGGCTGCCGGGGTTCCCCCGCGCCGGACTTTCGCGATCATTTCCCACCCGGATGCCGGTAAAACCACGCTGACCGAAAAGCTGCTGCTGTTTGGCGGTGCCATCCGCGAGGCAGGCATGGTGAAGGCGCGGCAGGATCGGCGGCAGACGCGCTCTGACTGGATGAAGATAGAGCGACAGCGCGGCATTTCCGTGACGTCCTCGGTGATGACCTTCGAATTCGGCGGGGCGGTGTTCAATTTGCTGGACACACCAGGCCACGAGGATTTCTCGGAAGATACCTACCGCACGCTCACCGCCGTTGATTCAGCGGTGATGGTGATCGACGCCGCGAAGGGCATCGAGTTGCAGACCAAAAAACTGTTCGAGGTCTGCCGCCTGCGGAATATTCCCATCACCACGTTTATTAATAAAATTGACCGAGAGGGCCAGAACCCCTTCGCGCTGCTGGACGAAATTGCGGATACGCTGGCGTTGGATAT
>JAGWIL010000484.1 GCA_028866335.1 Rhodospirillales bacterium | reverse complement strand
GACCATGGTGATGGCGTTAACTGATGTTGATGAGGCGCGGGCAAGCCTTGAACTGGAGGCTTGCGAAATGCATGTTAAGCTGGCTGTGCTGGCCATAAAGCTTGGCCTGCCGCCGGAAACGGCGCGGGAAAAGCTGGCGGCTTCGGGCGGATCGTTGCGGCGGGCTTTACTGTAGAGGCCAGAAAATATGATGGGTTTGGCGCGGAAGGCGGACGATTTTATCATCGACCAGGTGCTGCAACCGGGCGTGGACCGGGCCGAGTGGTGGCTGGGGTTACGCATGTTCACCCTGGCCCGCATTTGTACCGGGGCTGGCGCGCTCGCCGGGCTGCTTTGGATAAAATTATTCGACCGTGCCTATTCCTCGGATTTTTTTGAGGACATGTTGTGCCTCGGCATTATGGCGGGTGCTGCCTATGTGCAGATAAACACCCAGCAGGCGCGCGGCGCGCGGCGCGCAAACATGGCCCCGGCAGTGCGGCTTACGGGGCTGCTGTGGCGCACACTCTGGCTGCTGGACCTAGTGCTGTTCGTAACGCAATGGCCGCTCCAGGGGCATACGCAGCTTCTCTGGAACTTCGCCTGGACCCTATTGCTGGTGCTGCCTTACTGGCTGATCTGCTGCCACGAAGCGCCCCCGCGGGAATATCGCCGCGAATTGCGCTACGCCACAATTCCGGTGCGTTAGGCTCAGCTTTTTCGGGAAACCGTGAACTGCGCCAGGGCTTGCAGCAACGCTGCGCGCTCACCAAACACATCCAGATGCCCCGCCGCCTGCTCCGCCAGCATCTTCGCCTGGGCGCGGGCGCGCTCCAGACCCAGAATGCGCACCATCGTGGCCTTGCCAGCGGCGGCATCCTTGCCAGCGGATTTGCCCATCTCCTCAGGCGTTGCGGTTTCATCCAGCACGTCGTCATAAATCTGGAAGGCGGCACCAAGGTCTCGCCCATACGCTATGATGGCCTGGCGCTGCGGTGCCGGGGCACGGCCCAGAATGGCCCCCGCCTCAGCCGCGTATTGAATCAGCCGCCCGGTTTTCAGCGCCTGCAAACGAGTGATTTCGGGGCCGGTGAGGTTTTTGCCCTCCGACTCCATGTCGATCATCTGCCCGCCGACCATGCCGCGCATACCCGAGGCTCCGGCCAGCGCCAGTACCAGCTCAATGCGGGCTTCGGGGTCAGCATGGGTGTCTTCCTCGGCCAGAACCTCGAAGGCGCGGGTTTGCAGCGCATCGCCCGCCAGAATGGCGGTGGCCTCATCAAACTTCCGGTGGCAGCTTGGCTGGCCACGGCGCAGATCGTCATCATCCATCGACGGTAAATCGTCATGCACCAGCGAATAGGCGTGCAGCAT